>NZ_JBFUHY010000008.1:0-152794 GCF_056402155.1 Pseudomonas sp. P4_C1 | reverse complement strand
ATGGTGCAGGGCTCGAGATTTGCCAGGTGCTGCATGAGCGTTACCCGATTGAATTTTTTTCGGTACAGCTCGTGACCACGATCATCCTGTGCATGTAGATGAAAGGTGTGTTTTCCCAGATCGATGGCGGCAATAGCTACTTTGCTCATGGCAATGATCTCCGATAAGCCCCCTGTGAAAGCTTAGTGGTCGATCACAGGGGGCGGCGGGGGTAGCCATTTCATTAGGGGTAGTGTCTTGCGGGCGAATATCAAACTTTTTGATAGTTATCGCCGATAATTCAGCCTAAGCGTCGCCCGGAACCTGCTGTTACAATGCCGGCTCTGCGAATCTTCAGACTCTTTAGATCAGGAGCACACCGGTGCCTGTCGTTTTTGTCGCCGCTTCCAAGCTGCCAACGCCTTTTGCGCAATTCACCATGCACGGCTTTCTCGATGAAGCCACCGGCCGCGAGCACGTTGTGCTGAGCCTGGGTGAATTCGCCGACGGTGCCCCGGTACTCGGCCGGTTGCACTCCGAATGCCTGACGGGCGATGCCTTGTTCAGCCAGCGTTGCGACTGCGGCTCGCAACTGGAGGCCGCCTTGCAGGCCATTGCCCGCGAAGGTCGCGGCGTTTTGCTCTACCTGCGTCAGGAAGGTCGGGGCATTGGCCTGCTGAACAAGATCCGCGCCTATGAGCTGCAGGACGGTGGTGCCGACACCGTCGAAGCCAACGAACGCCTGGGCTTTGCCGCCGACCAGCGTGACTACGCCATGTGCCTGCCGATGCTGGAGCACCTGGGCGTGAAGTCATTGCGCCTGATGACCAACAACCCACGCAAGGTCAAGGCCCTGACCGACATGGGTATCGTGGTCGCCGAACGCGTGCCGCTGCACACCGGCCACAACCCGCATAACCGACTCTACCTGGCGACCAAGGCCAGCAAGCTCGATCACATGATGGGCAATGAGCATCAGGGCGAGGTAGACCGGGCGTGACCCGCGGTCAGGTGCGGCGGCGACTGTCCGTCAACTGGTGGCAGTACCTGGCACTGGCCTTGTTGCCGCTGTTTGTGATCAACGCGGTGTTCGGCCAGAGCGAAGCCATCCTGCCTGTACTGGCGATGCCGTTGTTCATCGCTGGAGTCGCCTCGATGTTTGTCAGCCTGAGGTTTTTCGGTGCCTACAAACACGCGCTGATCGCCACCCAGAAAGCCCTCGATACCCCGGATGAGCCTGCTGCCTGGATCAGTCTGGCGGCCAAGCGGCGCACGGCATTCCTTGCCGCCGGCCTGCCGGCCTGGATCGCTGCCCTGGCGGTGTTCGTCGGTCTTGAAGCGGTGCCGCTGATGCTGCTGGCGCTGTCGACCGTCGTGCTGTTCTACCTCTACCGTATTCCGCGTCAACTCGGTTGATGCGCGCGCTCTGGCTGGCGGTGTTGCTGCTGGCCGCCAGCAGCTCGGCCATCGCGGTCGAGCGGGTTGTCAGCCTTGCACCGTCGCTCTCTGAAATCGTCGTTGAACTGGGCTCCGCCGACCTCCTGGTCGGTGTACTTGACGCTGGTGAACGACCTGCCGAACTCAAGAACCTGCCCTCCGTTGGCCGCTATGGCCAGCTGGACATGGAGCGGTTACTCAGCCTGAATCCCGATCTGTTGCTGCTATGGCCCGGTAGCGTCGGCCCGGCCCAGCGTGACCAGCTCAAGCGCCTGAATATTCCCACCTACGTCGCCGAACCCCACAGCCTGAACCAGCTCGCCGCACAGATCGAGACCATTGCCGCTCGGCTTGGTCGGCCTGAACGCGGAACTTCATTGGCCAACGACTTACGCCAGCGGCTGGATGAATTGCGCCAACGCTATCGCCGGGACAAGCCGTTACGAGTGTTCTATCRGGTCTGGGACCGGCCGCTGTATACGGTTGGCGGCGAGCAGATCATCAGCGATGCGCTACAGGTCTGCGGTGCGCAAAACGTATTTGGTGACCTGAAACTGCCGGCACCGCAGGTCAGTGTGGAAGCCGTATTGCAGCGTAATCCCGAGGTGATTCTGGCCAGCGATCAGGCGCAACTCGATGCGTGGAAAGCCTGGCCGCAGGTGGCGGCCGTGGCACAGGGGCAGTTGCGATTGGTGACAGACAAGGGCCTGGAGCGGCCGAGTGGGCAGATGATCGAGGCGACTGCAAAGCTGTGTAGCTTGATCGCGCCGGATCGCTGAGACCGAGGTGCCTTCATCGCGAGCAAGCTCGCTCCCACAGGGATTCGGTTTGATTGCAAATCTGTAATCCAATCCAAAACCTGTGGGAGCGAGCTTGCTCGCGATGAGGCCATTCCATGTGCCGAAAACTTCAGATCAGATCTCCGGCGTCCACGTCACCCCGAACATCCACGCCCGACCCTCTTCGCGATACCCGTACTGGCTACCTTGGAAGCTGTACAGCGCCCGGCTGTAACCCTTGTCCAGCAGGTTGTCGACCTTCAGCTCCAGACTGATTTCACGATTGAGCTCCCAGCTGCTGCGCAATCCCAACAGAGCATAACCACCCAGCGGCTGTTGATTGTTCAAGTCGTCATAGCTGCTGCTGACCGCTTGCCAACTGGCACCGAGGCCAAGGCGATCGAACTGACGGTCCAGATCCCAGCTCAAGGTGCGCCGCGCACGACGGGCCAGGGTGCGGCCCGTGTCACGGTCGCGCGGGTCGATGATCGCCACGCCGAGGTTGCTCTGCCAGCCGAACAGGTCCTGCTTCAGTGCGGCTTCGAAGCCGTTGATTCGCGCCGAGGCGACGTTCTGGGGGGGCGAGTTGCTGCCGGCGATGATTGCGTCTTCGAGGTCGGTACGATACAGCGACGCCTCCAGGCGACTGCTCTCGGTCAATTGACTGCGCCATTGCAGCTCATAGCTTTTCGACGTCTCCGGCTTCAGGTCCGGGTTACTGAAGTCGGGGTAGTACAGATCGTTGAACGTCGGCGCGCGGAAGCCTTCGCTGTAGGTCAGTAGCATTTCGTTGTCCGGGTTCAGCGGCAGAGTGAGGGTGCCGCTCCAGGTATTCTGGCTGCCAAACTGCTGGTTATCGTCATGACGCAGGCCCAGCTCCGTGGAGAAACTGTCGGCCTGATAGCGGTGCTGGATGTACGCCGCTCGGTTCCAGCGACTGTCCTCATCGAACGCGGTGCTGCTGTTGATGCGGTCTTCATACCAGTCACCTCCGAGCAGCAAGCTATTGCGCTCGTTGAGCGTCAGGTCGTTCTGCCAGTTCACCGAATCGCGGTAGGTGTTGAACACGCTGCGCTCATCGCTGAGCTTGTCCAGGGTCTTCTCGCGGTTTTCGCTATGGCCGAACTCGATGCGGGTTTTCCACAGATCATTGATGCGCGCGTCGATGTAACTGCTGACACTGCTCACATCGAATTCGTTGTAGGGCTGTTGTTGGACCGACTTGAACGTATTCATGTCGAAGCGCCCGAACGGGTTGTCGAACTCGCTTTTGCCGCGGTTATCCAGCAGGTTGGCACCGACTTCGATGTCATCGGTCAGCGCATGGCTGAGGCTCAGGCTGACGGATTTGTTGCGGTATTCGTCATGGTCGCCGTCGCTGGGATACGACTCGTGGGTGCGATTGATCCCGGCGGTTTCGTCGAGGCTGGCGCCGAGGTTGAAGCGGGTGTGTGCATCGCCACCGGACAAACCGAGGCTGCGCTCCCAAGTCTGGTTGCTGCCAAAGCCCATATGCAGTCGAGGTTGCAGGCCCTGTTCGCCACTACGACGGGTGAAGATCTGGATCACCCCGCCAATCGCATCGCTGCCATAAATCACCGAGCGGGAGCCGCGCAGCACTTCCACGCGCTCGACTTGTTCGATGTTGATGTGTTGCAGGTTGCTGTCGCCGGAGCTCGAGCTGCCGATACGCTGGCCGTCCACCAGTACCAGGCTCTGGGCCGACTGGGTGCCGCGAATGTAGACACCCGGAAGGCTGCCGCGCCCGCCGGTTTGCACGACTTGCACGCCCGGTACGCGACGCAGCAGGTCGGTGACGCTATTGGGTTGCAGGCGATCGATGTCTTCGCGGGTAAAGACGCTGTTGGCTGCACTGCTGTCATTGCGCGCTTCGACCTGGCGGTTGGCACTGATCAACACATCGGGCAGCTTCAGGGCCTGATCGCGTTCGAAGGTGTCGGCCAGCAGTTGACCGGCCGGCAGCAGGGTCAGCGTCAGGGCGAAGGGGGAGAGTTTCATTGGCAGTCCGTTGGTGCTTTGAGGCGAATACAGTTTTGATAGACGCTGAAAACCACTGTGGGAGCGAGCTTGCTCGCGATAGCGGTGTATCAGTCAACATCTGAGTCGACTGACAGACCGCTATCGCGAGCAAGCTCGCTCCCACAGGGTTTTGCGTTTAGATGTTGAGCAGTTGCAGGCGCTCGCGAATGGACGCTTCGATTCCCGCTTCATCCAAACCACACTCGGCCAGCATTTGCGCAGGCTTGGCGTGTTCGACGTAGATGTCGGGCAAGCCCAGGTGCAGCATCGACTTGAGGATGTTTTCGCGGGCGAGGAATTCGCTGACCGCGCCACCGGCGCCGCCCATGATTGCGTTTTCTTCGACGGTCACCAGCAGTTCATGGCTGCCGGCGATTTCGCGAACCAGCGCTTCATCCAGGGGCTTGACGAAACGCATGTCGACCACGGTCGCGTCCAGCGTCTCGGCGACTTTCAGGGCTTCGGCCAGTTGCACGCCGAACACCAGCAGGGCGACTTTGCTGCCATGGCGGCGAATCACTCCCTTGCCGATCTCGATCGGCTCCAGGTCTTTCTCGATGGTCGCGTTCGGACCATTACCGCGTGGATAACGCACGGCCGCCGGGCCTTCATACAGGTGACCGGTGGTGAGCATTTTGCGCAGCTCGTTTTCATCGCTCGGAGTCATCACCAGCATGCCGGGGATGCAGCGCAGGTACGAAAGGTCGAAACTGCCGGCGTGGGTCGGACCGTCTTCGCCCACCAGTCCTGCGCGGTCGATGGCGAACAGTACGTCGAGGTTCTGCACGGCGACGTCATGCACCAACTGGTCGTAGCCGCGCTGCAGGAAGGTCGAATAAATGGCTACCACAGGTTTGGCGCCTTCGCAGGCCATGCCGGCCGCGAAGGTGACGGCGTGCTGCTCGGCAATGGCCACGTCGAAGTAGCGCAGCGGGAATCGTTCGCTGAAAGCGACCAGATCCGAGCCTTCCTTCATCGCCGGGGTAATCCCGACCAGGCGCGGATCGGCAGCCGCCATGTCACACAGCCATTCGCCGAACACACCGGAATATTTCGGTCCACTGGCCTTTTTCGGCGCAACGGCCGGGGCGTCCAGCGGTTCGAGTTTGGTAATGGCGTGGTAACCGATCGGGTCGACTTCCGCCGGGGCGAAGCCTTTGCCTTTCTTGGTGACGACGTGCAGGAACTGCGGACCTTTCAGGTCGCGCATGTTGCGCAAGGTAGCGATCAGGGTCGGCAGGTCGTGGCCATCGATCGGGCCGATGTAGTTCCAGCCCAGCTCTTCGAACAGCGTGCCGGGAACCAGCATGCCTTTGGCATATTCTTCGGTACGGCGGGCGATTTCCCAGGCACCGGGCAGGCGCGACAGGACCTTTTTACTGCCCTCGCGCATGCTGGCGTAGGTGCGGCTGGAAAGGATCTTCGCCAGATAGTTCGACAAACCACCGACGTTGCGCGAGATCGACATGTCGTTGTCGTTGAGGATCACCAGCATGTTGGCGTCCACTTCCGGCGCATGGTTCAGCGCCTCGAACGCCATGCCCGCGGTCAACGCGCCGTCGCCGATCACCGCGATGGCCTTGCGCTCGCTGTTTTGCAGGCGGGCGGCAATCGCCATGCCCAGCGCGGCACTGATCGAGGTGCTGGAGTGGCCGACGCCAAAGGTGTCGTACTCGCTTTCGGAGCGGCGTGGGAACGCAGCGACGCCGTCCTTCTGGCGCAGGGTGCCCATGCGCTCGCGACGACCGGTGAGGATCTTGTGCGGATAAGCCTGATGACCCACGTCCCACACCAGACGGTCGTCCGGAGTGTCGAAGACGTAATGCAGCGCGATGGTCAGCTCGATCACGCCCAGCCCGGCACCGAAATGCCCACCGGTCTGGCCGACCGTGTAGAGCAATTCCAGGCGCAACTCATCGGCCAGGGTTTCCAGCTCGGCTTCGCCTAACCGGCGCAGGCCGTCCGGCGTATTCGCGCGGTCGAGCAGGGGCGTGGTTGGGCGTTTGCGGGGAATCTCATGAAACGTCGTGGGCATCAGGCGAATCGTTATAGGTATAAAAGATGCGGCAGTTTACCTGATGCATCGGTCCCTGCCCACGCGTTGGTTTTTTTTGGCGGATTCGCCGTCAGCTGCGGCGATCGACGATATACCGGGCCAGATCGCGCAACGGCTCGGCCGCCGCGTCAAACGGTCGCAGTGCGTGCAGAGCCTGGTCGCGCAGCTCCAGGGCATAAGCCTTGGCGGCGTCGAGGCCGAGCAGGGCCGGATAGGTCGGTTTGTCCCGGGCAATGTCGGCGCCCTGGCGTTTGCCGAGGGTTTCGGTATCGCTTTCGACGTCGAGAATGTCGTCCTGCACCTGGAATGCCAGGCCGATGGCCTGTGCATAAGTCTGCAGGGACTTGAGTTCGTCTTTCTCGGCACGGCCGCTGGCCAGTGCACCGAGCTTGACGCTGACTTCGATCAGCGCGCCGGTCTTGTGCCGGTGCATGTACTCCAGGGCTTTCTGGTCAAGCTTCAGACCGACCGAGCCGAGGTCGATGGCCTGACCACCGACCATGCCCGCCGGGCCTGCGGCCAGTGCCAGGGCGCTGACCATTTGCAGGCGGATTTCGGCATCCGACGTGCTCAGGCGTGGATCGAGCAGGGCGCTGAAGGCCAGGCTCTGCAAGCCGTCGCCGGCGAGGATCGCACAGGCTTCATCGAATTTCTTGTGGGTAGTGGGCTGGCCGCGACGCAGATCGTCATCGTCCATCGCCGGCAAATCGTCATGCACTAGCGAATAGGCGTGGATCAGTTCCACGGCGCAGGCCGCACCGTTGGCTTGCTCGGGCTTGCCGCCCAACGCTTCACACGCGGCGTAGGCCAGCAGGGGACGCACGCGTTTGCCGCCGTTCATCACGCTGTAGCGCATGGCCTCATACAGCCGCGTCAGCTCAGGGCTCGGCGCGATGAACAGGGTTTCCAGAGCCGCATTGACGCGGGCCTGGCTGGTGGCCGAGTACGCTGCAATCATTCTGGCTGATCCGCGTCGAAGGGTTCCTCGGCCAACTCGCCATCACGCTCGAGCAGCACCTGAACCTTTTGCTCGGCCTGGGCCAGCGCCGCCTGGCAATCGCGGGTCAGACCGATGCCTTGCTCGAAAGCGGCCAGCGACTCCTCCAGCGACAATTCGCCATTCTCCAGATGCTCCACCAGCGTTTGCAGGTCGGCGAGGGACTGTTCGAAATCCAGTGCAGCTTTTTTGCGGGCCATGGCGGCGATTTCCGGTTGACGTTAAACCGGCGCGACACTAGCAGATAGGGGGGTTATGGGCAAATGAGCGGGGTGGTTGGTGCAAGGGTTTCAGCGCTCAGGATGCGCTTGGTCGGGATATTTGATCTGGTAGCGAGTACTGCGCCCGCCACCCGGCAGGCGTTGCAGGCATTCCTTTTCCAGCAGTTCGGCCAGATGCCGGGTCGCGGTCGCTTTGGAGACTTTCGCAACGGCTTGATACTGCGCCGCACTGATCCCGCCTTCGAATCCACGCTCCCCTGCGTCCAGCAAACGATTCAGTACTTTGGTCTGCTCGGTCGACAGCTCGGACTCCCGGTGCGCCTGCCAGAAGCGCGCTTTGCCCAGCACGGATTCGATCCGTGCCATGGCCTGTTGCAGGCTGCGCAATAGAGTTTGCAGGAACCATTCGAGCCAAACAGTAACGTCCGTGTTGGATTTCTGGCAGGTTTCCAGCACCCGGTAATAGCCAGATCGATCCTCGAGAATACTCGCCGACATGGCATAAAAACGGATCGCCTGAGCCTCGCCTTGAGCCAATGCAAGGTCGGTGATCGTCCTGGTCAGGCGACCGTTGCCGTCGTCAAACGGGTGGAGTGTGACAAACCAGAAGTGTGCGATGCCAGCTCGCAGCAAAGGGTCGAGCTCGGACTGATTTCGGCTGGTTTCAAACCATTCGAGGAAAGCATCGAGTTGGCGCTCAAGGCCCAGGCGAGGCGGTGCTTCGAAGTGCACGGTCGGTCTGTCGAGACGACCGGAAACCACTTGCATTGGATCATCGCCGCGCAAAGCACCTACACGAATGCTTTGCGCGGCCAAGCCGATTTCCTGTTCTGGAAACAGCCACTCATGCCAATCCAGCAATCGTTCAAGTGTCAGCGGCTCGGCAAAACGCTGCGTCGCATCGAGCATTAATTGCGCGAGTCCTTCACTGCGCTTGCTGACGTTGTCGCCATCATTGAGCTCCAACC
Source organism: Pseudomonas sp. P4_C1 (assembly GCF_056402155.1). Taxonomy (NCBI): domain Bacteria; kingdom Pseudomonadati; phylum Pseudomonadota; class Gammaproteobacteria; order Pseudomonadales; family Pseudomonadaceae; genus Pseudomonas; species Pseudomonas sp. P4_C1. The sequence goes on along the minus strand of NZ_JBFUHY010000008.1, from coordinate 144,317 downwards.
CCAATCGCCGCGCCAATGAAGAACGAACTGAACCGACATTCAGCTGTTCGCCTTCTATCGCCGACGAGGTGACGATGTTCTGCAGCAATGCATCCAGTTCACTTTGTGCGCTCAGCGAACTGCCCACGGAACTGGCCATGCCCATTAGCCGACCTTGTGCTTGAACGCACTCGCGTAACAAGGGCGCCAAGCGTTCGGCGCTCCAGGTGAAACCCGGCCAATCAGGTTGCTGCCATATCCATTGAGGTGTCATGAACTTGATGCTCTAAGTAGGGGTGAGCCGATTAGATGGGCTATTCGGCTCACATAATGAGCCGAATATGACGCGTATTCGGCTCACCGTCCACCCATTACCGTGACTCCCGCCGCAATTTCGGAGCCATCCGATTGTTAAAAAACAACCAACTGGCTAACCTTTGCGCCATCTACGGCCCAATAGTCACGGGTCTTTCAGACGAAACACAGTATCCACATCTGTAACGCGCCGAGGATCGGGCGCAAGGTTTCGTCATGCATGGCAGGAGGCGTCGCATGCGCTCATTTCTTTTGCTGCTGATCGGGTTGACTATCGCGCCCGTGATTCTGGCTGCGCCGAATGCCGAGTTATCGGAACCGGTGGGTGGCTGGCGTTACAACGGTCTGCTGGACCGTAGCGAAAACCCGCAAGTCGCCTATCCCACGCCACCCATCGACCGGGGTGTGCAGCGCAATCGCACGATGATCGAAGGCCGGCTCAAGGCCATCGGCACCCAGCGCGGGCCGCACACGTTGGCGGTCAACGGCAATCCGCTGAACCTCTACACCGACGAGCAAGGGCGTTTCGCCCGACCCTATGCGTTTGGCGCCGGCTCCAACAGCGTCGAAGTGCGCAGCGCCGAAAGCCAGTCCCTCAAGCGTGTTCAATTCTATGAAGCCAACAACCTGCGCACCCCGGCGCGGATTCGCGTGGTGCTGGGTTGGGACGATCCGAAGGCCGAACTCGACCTGCACATCATTACCCCCGACGGCCAGCATGCCTTCTGGGCGCGCCCGGCGATGAGCAACGGCGGCGGCCTCGACCCTGATGGCGTCGATGGCCCGGGCCCGGAAATGTTCACCATGACCGCACCGCTGCATGGCACCTATCTGGTTTACGTGAACTATTGGGGCAACTTCGGCAGCGACGGCTATAACTTCGATGAGTCCGGCAACCAGAACGAGGTGATTACCTCGCAGATCAACCTGGTGCTCAACGAAAACACCGTCGATGAAAAACGCGAGACGTTCGTCGTGCCCCTACGCGCAATCGGCGACCTGCTGCTGGTCAAGACTTTCAACTACTAAGCATCCCCGCTCCACGGATGAACATCGGGTTTTGTGAACATGAGTGATAGCACTGTTACTCCGGCCGCTGGCGCACCCGCGGCCAAACCTTCCCTGCATTGGCCGACGCTGCTGATCGGGTTATGCCTGGTCGTTGTCGTGGCCGGTGGGTTGTGGTGGTTCATGCACAAGCCCAAGGCCCCGGCGCCTGCGTTGGCCAGTGACAAACTGGGCATGAGTCGCCCGGATGGCCTGCTGGAAACCCATTCCCTGAGCCAGTTGCCCAAGGACTTGCTGGCGGTACCGTTTCTCAAGGAAACCCTGACCGAAGATTTCGTCTTCTATTACGAAAGCCACGCCGATCGCCTGGGCTTGATCGGCAGTCTGCGGCGGATCATCTACGAGCACGACCTGAAACTGCAGGACACCTTGATCGAGCAGCTGTTCGATCAGCCTGCCGACGTAGCGTTGTGGCGCGGGGCGGATGGGCGGCTGAAGGATTTCCTGCTGGTGATGGATCGCGGCGGGTTGGCCAAGGTGCTGGAGCCGTTGGCCAAAGTGGCGCTGGACGACTCGCAGCTGAGCAAGGTCGCTGACGTGAAGGTCGGCACCGACGACGTGGCGCTCTATCAACTCAACTACAACGCGAGCAAGGCGCTGCTGTTTGCGTCCCATGGCGACAAACTGGTGGTGCTGTCCAACCCGGCGAAACTCTACGATCCGCAAAGCGGTGCAACGGAAGAACCGGGCAGCGTGTCGACCACGGCCATTGCCGCGTTGCTCAATGGCGACAAACTGTTCCCCGAAGCCTTCGGCCTGCCACCTCGTACGCCGCAGGTGAAACAACGCCTGTCGGTGAATGCCAGCGTGCTGGCCATGGGTTACCAGCGTTTCATCCCGAACTTCGCCGGCCTGCGTTTCGACATGGACGACAAGGGCTGGCACAGCTTTCTGGCCATGGACGAACTGGAGAATCAGCCGGACTTCGATTTCAAACCGATCTGGCAAGCCATGCCCATGGGCGCCAGCGCTTGCGTGGCGTTGCCGCTGGCTGCCGAACAACAGAAACCGCTGCTGGTGAAACTCGGTGCGCAGGATACGGTGGCCCAGGCATTGACCAAACACATGACCGGCGCGGCGGGCCTGTGCTGGTATGCCGATTCGCGGTTGTACACGCCCTTGCTGGTGGCCAGCCTCATTGATGACGACAGCGGCAAACTGGATGGAGATCTGGGCAGCCTGTTTGGCTCGATGGTCGGTGCCTTTGAGCCCAATGTCGAAGCAGGCGCCTTCCCGGTGGTGGAAAAACAAGAAGGCCAGAGCCATCAATGGCAACGCCAGGTCAGCTCCAGTTTCGGCCCCTATGCGGCCAAGGACGCTGAAGACCCCGACGCCATCACCGGCAAGGCATTCATGAAAGTCAGCCTGGCGCGGCACGGTTCAACGCTGCTGTTCTCCCTCGATGACAAGCTGGTGGACAAGGCCCTCGGCACCCTCGACAAACGCTTCCCGCCGATGGCCGACGTGGTGCCGAAAGACCTGTTGATGCCGGTCTATTTCGGCCCGGATTCCATGGCGCAACTGATGCAGCAGGAAACCCTCGACAGCCTGCCCCAGGACATGGAACCGGTGTTCTACAACGCCGCGCAAACCTACCTGATCCCGAAACTGCGCAAGCTCGGCGGCTACGGCAAGTACGCCCTGACCTTGCCCGAAGGCAGCGAGCCAGACGGCCACTGGCAGTGGCTGCCGCTGGAGTGGAAAGCCCTGTGACGGCATTGATGCGGAGTCTCGGCCTGCTTGCGCTGTTGCTGAGCGCGAGTGCCCGCGCTGTCGAGGCACTGTCACTCGACCCACAGCAATCCCAGGTGTTCCGCGCCTGGTTCGTGCGTATCGCCCAGGAGCAATTGAGCCAGGGCCCGAGCCCGCGCTGGTATCAACAGGACTGCGCCGGGCTGGTGCGCTTCGCTGCCAATGAAGCGTTGAAAGTCCATGACGACAAATGGCTGCGCAGCAATGGACTGTCCAATCGCTACCTGCCGCCGGAGCTGCAACTGAGCGATGCCCAGCGCGGTCTTGCCCAGCAATGGCAGCAGGGCGGCGGCAAGGTCGGGCCATACGTCAATGCAATCAAATTGATCCAGTTCAACAGCCGTCTGGTCAGTCGCGATGTGGCTCAGGCGCGACCTGGCGACCTGATGTTTTTCGATCAGGGCGACGACCAGCACCTGATGATCTGGATGGGCCGTTACATCGCCTATCACACCGGCACCAGCACACCCACCGACAACGGCATGCGTTCGGCAAGCCTGCAGCAACTCATGACATGGAAGGACACCCGATGGATACCCGACGCAGCCAACCCCAACTTCATCGGCGTCTATCGACTGAATTTTCTTTCCCAATGACCGGTGCCCGCATGCTGCGTTTTCTGTCTCTGATGTGGGTATTGGTGCTGCCTTTCACGGCGGTAAACGCCGACGATTCGGTCCCGGCCAGCGGCTATGCGCCGGTGGCCGGCGAGAGTTTTTTCCTGCTGGCCGACAGCAGCTTTGCCAGCGATGAACAGGCGATGGTGCGCCTCGAAGCACCGGGTCGCGACTATCGTCGGTTTCGCATGGAGCCCTACGGCGGCGCCGACATTCGGGTGTATCGCATCGACAAACCGCTGGATTTCCTCAAGCGCCAGAAGAACCTGCATCGGGTGGTCAGCGATGGCCAGTTCAAGGGTGAAGGCCTGTCCAACACCCTCGCTTACCTGTGGGACAACTGGTATCGCAAATCCCGTCGGGTGATGCAGCGGGCGTTTTCCTACGAGTCGCGTAAACAAGTCACCGAGCAAGTGCCGGAACTGAAGATGGGCAACGCGATGGCTGCGCCAACGCCCTACGATGCGCAGCCGCAATTCGCGCTGATACCGGGGTTGCCGGTGGTCAGCCAGTTCCGTTATCCGTTGTGGCAGGCCAAGCCGATTCAGCCACCTGCAGGGGTGAACCTGGCCGGTTCTTCCAGCGAGTTCGTCAGTGTCGCGCCGGGCAACGTGTACATCCCGTTGGGCAATCTCAAACCGGGTCTTTATCTGGTGGAAGCGCTGATCGGCAAGTACCGCGCGACCACCATGGTGTTCGTCTCCAACACAGTAGCGGTGAGCAAGATTGCCGGTGACGAACTGCTGGTGTGGGCCGCACGCAAACACGAAGGGAGTTCGGTGCCGAAGGTCAATGTGCTGTGGACCGATGGCCTCGGCGTTATGAGCAGCGGCGCTACGGATACTGATGGCTTGCTGCGCCTGAAACACGTCAGCCCCGAGCGCTCGTTCGTGATCGGTGAAGACGAAGAGGGCGGGGTGTTCGTCTCGGAAAACTTCTACTACGACAGCGAAATCTACGACACCAAACTCTATGCCTTCACCGACCGGCCGCTGTATCGGCCGGGGGACTGGGTGTCGCTGAAAATCGTCGGACGGGAGTTCAAGAATGCCCGGGATTCGGTGCAGCCCACCGCGGCCGACGTCAACGTGACCGTGCTCGATGCGACCGGCACAGCGCTGCAATCCCTCGACTTGACGCTCGATTCCAGGGCCGGCACCCAGGGCCGTTTCCAGTTACCGGACAATGCCGTGGCCGGTGGTTATGAACTGCGTTTCAACTACAAGGATCAGGCCTACAGCAGCGCCTTTCGCGTCGCTGAATACATCAAGCCGCATTTCGAGATTTCGCTCAATCTGGCCAAGCAGGATTACCGTACTGGCGAGCCGGTCAAGGGCAACCTGGTGCTGCTGTACCCGGACGGCAAGCCGGTGGCCAATGCGAAATTGAGCCTGAGCCTGCGCGCCCAACAGCTGTCGATGGTCGACAACGAACTGCAATACCTCGGGCAATTTCCGGTGGAGCTGACCAGCACCGAATTGACCACCGACGCCAGGGGCAATGCGTCCCTCGATTTGCCGGCAGCGGACAAACCGAGTCGCTACATGCTGACTGTATTTGCCAGCGACGGTGCGGCGTATCGGGTCAAGGCCACCAAGGAAATCCTGATCGACCGTGGCGCGGCGAATTTCCGCTTGAGCGCGCCTCAACGCTTCAGCGCAGTGGGTGACAAGGTTGCCTTCAGCTACGCCCGCGAAGGCGAGCAGGCCGATGCCGTTACACCGGGCAGCTATGGCTGGGTGCGTTTGGAGGACCAGAGCACCGGCGAAGGCAAACTCGCGGCAACCGACAAAGGTTTCACCCTGGCCTTCGACCGGCCGGGCACCTACAACCTGACGCTCAAGGATGATCATGGTCGGGTGGTCGGCGCCACCGGCCATTCGGTTACCGGCGAAGGTGTCAAAGCCGTACCCGGCACCGTGGAAATCATCCTCGACAAGCCCGAGTTCATCGCCGGCGATGAAGCGCTGGCGTTGATCACTTTCCCGGAACCGGTCAGCGATGCCCTGCTGTCGCTGGAACGGGACAAGGTCGAAGCGACCGCGCTGCTGTCCAGGGGCGGTGACTGGCTGAAACTGGAAAAACTCAGCGATACCCAATATCGCGCACGCATCCCGGTGAAGGACGGTTTCGCGCCGAACCTGACCTTCTCGGTGCTGTACACCAAGGGCGGCCAGTACAGTTTCCAGAACGCCGGCATAAAGGTGGTGACACCACAGATCGACGTGACCATCGCCACGGATAAGGAAACCTATCAGCCAGGTGAAACCGTCTCGGTAGACCTGACCACCCGGTTCGCCGGCAAAGCGATTTCCGCGCACCTGACGGTCAGCGTGGTCGATGAAATGGTCTACGCCCTGCAACCGGAAGTCGCGCCGAGCATCGACCAGTTCTTCTATCACCCACGGCGCAACAACGTGCGCACCAGCGCCAGTTTGTCGTTCATCAGTTATGACGTCGCCTTGCCGGGCAGCCCCGGTGCACCGGGCAAAGCCAATCGCAGTGAGCGCGGCGTGAAAGTGCTGGAGCGACCGCGTCGCGAGGATGTCGACACGGCGGCGTGGCAACCTGAGTTGCTGACCGATGCCAATGGCAAAACCCGCTTCACCTTCAAGATGCCCGACTCCCTGACCCGCTGGCGCATCACCGCCAGGGCCATCGCCGATGGCGGGCAGGTCGGGCAGAAGAAGCAATTCGTGCGCTCGGAAAAACCGCTGTACCTGAAGTGGAGCGGCCCGACTCGATTCCGCGCCGGCGACAAACCGGACCTCGGCGTGTTCGCCTTCAGTCAGGCCGAGAAACCGGTCAAGGCCGAACTGGTGACCCGTTACGTCGGCAACGAACAGCGCTTGCCTGTAATCCTGAACAGCGGCATCAACTACATCCCGTTGCCGGCCTTTGAGCTGGCCAATGGCGAGTGGAGCGCCGAGCTGGTGCAGGACGGCAAAACCGCAGATGCCCTGGCGGTGCGCCTGAGCGCGACCGGTGAAGGCTGGCAGGTGACTCAAACCCAGAGCCTTGATGTGGGTGAGGGTGATACGCCGCTGACGTTGCCGGCAGACGCCAGTGATATTCGCCTGCGCCTGGATGACAGTCCGCAAGCGTTGTTCCGCTCTGCCCTCGACGACCTGCTGAGCTACCCCTACGGTGGCGTCGAGCAGACCGCCAGTCGCTTGTTGCCGTTGAGCATCGCCTACCCGACGCTGGCGGCGAATCCGCAGATCCGCGATCGCCTGCGCCTGATCATGCAAAACAGTCGTTTGCGCCTGGTGCAAATGGCCGGCCCTTCGGCGTGTTTCACCTGGTGGGGCATGGACGGCGAGCCGGATGCGTTCCTCACCGCTTACGCCTATTACGCCGACTGGCATGCCAGCCAGGTGCTTGAACTGAGCCTGCCGCCGGAGCATTGGCAGCGGGTGCTGGAGGTCTACGCCAAGCAGGCGAAGAACACGCCGCTGTTGCAGCGGGCGCTGACCCTGTCGTTTGCCCGACAGATGCAGTTGCCGGTCAACACCTTGCTCAGTGGCTTGATGGACGACCTGGCGAAAGCGGGCGAGGGCACTGCCGCGAATCTGATGGAAGACGGCGAAGACAGCCTCGTCATGAGCGATCCGGATTCCGCGTTGGGGCTGGCTGCCGCACGGGTGCTGACGGCATCGCTGGCCAGGCAAGCGAAGGTGGCTTTGCCGGACGCGTTCAATCGGCAACTGGCCGACGCGCAGCAGCGTCTGGCGGTCAGCTCCCAGCCGTTTGCCGAAGCGCTGAACCTGTCGCTGCAACCCTTCGATCAGGCTCACGCTCAAGCGTTGTTGCAACGTCTATTGCCACAGCAATCGACCCTGGAACGTGCATTGGCACTTACCTGGCTGCAACGCAGCATCGAGCAGGCATCTCCCACCATTGCATTGGCGCCGGGTGAAGGCTGGAAGAAGCAGTACGGAGTTTCTGGTGAGATGTATTGGACGTGGCAGGGGGCTGCGCTCGTGCCGGCGGTATTGACGCTGACCGGTGCGCAAGAGCGTCCGTTGCGCGCTGCATTGAGCTACCGCAGCCAACAGCCGGTGGTCGATCCGATGGCCGTGACCATCACCCGTCGCCTGTCGCGACTGGTGCCGGGGGATGAGGCTTTCACCTTCAAACTTGAAGCGGTCGGCAACGCGCCGCTGTCCAGCGACAACCTCTATCTCGACGAAGTGATCGTCACCAGCAAAGCCGCCAGACCGTTGCGTTACGGCATGCTGGAAGTGCCGCTGCCGCCTGGTGCTGATGTCGAACGCACGACCTGGGGCATCAAACTCATGGGCAAGGCCGGCACCGAGCCGACGTCACTGGAAAAGGCGCGATTCGAACCGGGACAAATGGCCTACGCCATTCCGGTCGATGCCTTGAGTGGCGAATTGCGCCTGCGGCACTTGGTGCGTTTCTCGCAGAAGGGGCAGTTCAACTTGCCACCGGTGCGGTTCACCCAGGTTTATGCGCCGCAGCATCAGGCGCTTGAGCAAAAAGCAGCTCTTGGCCAGCTCACGGTTCACTGACGTGCACAGGCTGCTGATAGGTTGCTTGCTGTGTTTGATCCCTGCGCTGGCGACGGCGCAGGACGAACCGCTGCGCCTGGCCTTCAAGGGCGATTTGTTGTCGCTGAACCGAACTCAGGTGATCGCCCGCGAACCCTTGCCGCAGACCTTGCAGACGCCGCTGGGCAGTGTGTGGAAGTTATTCGTCTACGCCTGGCTAGTGGACACCGGCGCGCGTGAGCCGGCGTATGAATGTCGCGGCCAGTCGAAGGAAGAAGTTTATTGCTGCACGACGGGCGGCAGGATCGAGCGAGATCAGGCGTTGGTGAAGTCATGCGGTCTGTATTTCGAACCCGCTCGGTTGGGCATCGGCGATGCCGACTGGCGAGCCTATTGGCAGGCGCGGCAGGCGCCGCAATGGTTGCTGGATTTGCCTTCGTTGCAACCGGCTACCCGGGTTTCGGTGGCGGAACTGTTGAAGGTGTTGGCCGTGCTGCCGGCGCAGGATCAAGCCCGGCGTGTGTTGCTCGATGTAGTGCTCAATGCCGCCGATGGCCAAGTCGTCGGTGAACTCGGCAGTCGTCTGCGGGTGAAGACCTGGAGCTGGTTGGCGGATCAGGACGCAATATCGCGTCAGGGTGGATTCGCCGGTTGGATGGCGGATGGCACACCGGTCTGGGCCGGAGGGCGGGGCACCAGTCAGCGGGTACTGCGTGATTACGCGCAGGCAATGTCGACGGTGATTCCCGTTTCATGGCCTGCGGATGCAGGGAGATGCGTAGAGGTCGACCTGTTCTCTCGCTATCCACTTCGGCGTGTGCTGTCAGGCGGCACCGCTTTGACTTCCGGGGCATTGCAGGGTGACTACCGCGTCGAATTCGCCAATGGGAATGCGCTGGATATTCACAGCGACGGCGAACTGTTTCTGCTGAACGACAAACTCGTGGCTCGTCTGGATCGCGAAGAGTACGTCGCCCGTGTTCTCCAGCGCGAAGCCAGTGCCGAACCGGTCGAAGCCGCCAAAGCCCTGGCCGTGGCCATCCGCACCTACCTGCTGCAAAACGCTACGCGCAGCGGTGACTGCCTGAGCATCGACGACAGCAGCAGCCGTCAGCGGGTCGCACCGCGTCCGGCGTCGCCCGGGTCACGCGACATCGCCGCCTGGACCAGCGACCTGGTGCTGGCCGGCAGCACCGTCACCTACCATTCCGACCAGCCCGGCCCGGACAAACTGTCCTGGCAGCAAGCCGTCGAACAGGCCCGTGCCGGCCAGCGCTACGACGCCATCCTGCTGCACGCCTACCCACGCGCCAGTCTCAGTCGCTGGGACAACCCGGTCGCGTCCTGCGAAGCGTTGCCCGCCGCACAAACATGGCTGCAGAAACAACGGCGCGGCTGGCGCCCAAGGCTTGAAAGCGAAACCGGCTACAGCGAAGTCAGCACCTTCGCCGTATGCCGTCTGGCCTTCGGCCGCCCCTATGTCGACCGCGAACGCCAGCGCATCTACGTGCGTGGCGCGCAGACACTACAAGACCGTCTCGACCTGACCCACGAATACCTGCACCTGGCCTTCGAAGCACACCCCAACGGCCAGGATGAAACCTACATCGAAGGGCTCGCCCGCCACCTCTTGCTGGAATAGGCCATGAAACTCCGTTATCCACAGGTCTTGCTGTTTATCTGTTCGCTGGTGGCGTTGCCATCGGTGATGGCGGCGGACAGCGTCAGACTCGATACCCCCGCAGGCGGTTGGCGCGCCGGCGCGCCTGAGGGCGAAGGGGAAAACTTCAGGCAGACCGTCAACTATCCGGCCTCGTCGGTGAACACCCCGGCAGGGCAGGCCAACACCGCTCGCATCAGTGGGCAGATCAAAGCCACGCCAAAATCCACAGAGCCCGGCCGGCTGATCGTCAACGGGGTGAGCATGCCGCTGAAAATCGACCCGGCCGGCCGCTTCGATCGCCCGTTCTCGTTCCCCAACGGCAGCAACAGCGTCGAGGTTCGCAGCCCTGATGGCCAACAACGTCACCGCACGCAGTTTCTCAACAGCAGCGGCGGTGCGACCCCGGCCAAATTGCGCGTTTTGCTGTCCTGGGACAGCGACAACACCGACCTCGACCTGCACCTGATCACCCCCGACGGCGCGCACATCTGGTACGGCGACCGCGTCGCCCCCAACGGCGCTGCGCTCGACGTCGACGTCACCACTGGCTACGGCCCGGAAATCTTCGCCATGCCCGCACCGATCAAGGGCCAATATCTGGTCTACGTGAACTACTTCGGCGGCGGGTACAGCAGTGATGAAGAGGGGCAGGAAGACGCGGTGCAAGCGCTGACCACGGCGCAGGTGACGGTGATTACCGAGGAAGGAACGCCGAGCGAGAAGATGGAGACGTTCCTGGTGCCGATGCGTGCGGTGGGGGAGTTGACGTTGGTGAAGGGGTTCAGCTATCCGTGAGGTTGAGGTGTAACTTGCGCAGGCTTTGCACACGGCGAGGTGGAGGCCTATTAGCGTTGTTTCATGCAGAAATACATTGTGAATGTTCCTGCATCGGCATCAGGAGTAATTGAAAGGGCCCTCCAACTGACATGGAAATGCCCTGACGTGAATGACCTTCCTGGCAATACCTCCCTCGATTCAGCTTTCAGCGAAATTACCCAACTGATTGTGACCGCGCGACAACGCGCTATGCAGGCGGTCAACACAGAGCTGATTGAGCTGCACTGGCAGGTTGGGGCCTACATCAGTTGCAAAATTGAAGCGGCGGAGTGGGGTGATGGAGTCGTTGCCCAGTTGGCTATGCACCTTGAGCGTACACAGCCTGGACTGCGTGGGTTTACGCGACGAAATCTATTTCGAATGCGCCAGTTCTATGAGGCGTACAGGGGTGATGAAAAAGTGTCAGCACTGCTGACACAATTACCCTGGACCCAGAATCTGATCATCCTCAACCAGAGCAAACACCCGGAGGAGCGTGAGTTTTACCTGCGCATGACAATCCAGGAGAAGTGGTCGAGCCGCGAACTGGAGCGGCAGTTCAAGGCCGCTCTGTTTGAACGTTCAGTGGTCAGCCCGGCAAAAGTCTCAGCACCGCTGAGACAAATTCATCCCCAAGCCCTGGAGGTGTTCAAGGATGCCTACGTGGTCGAGTTTCTGGCTCTGGAGCGTGGTCATGCAGAGACAGATTTGCACGGAGGCCTGCTGCATAAGCTCAGGGATTTTCTGATCGAACTGGGCAGGGACTTCTGCTTTGTGGGTTCGCAATATCCGTTGCAGGTAGGTGGGCGTGACTTTGCGCTGGATCTGTTGTTTTTCCACCGTGGGCTGAACTGCCTGGTGGCGATCGAACTCAAGGTCGGGCGCTTTGAACCGGAATACCTGGGGAAGATGGATTTTTATCTTGAAGCGTTGGACCGCAATGTCCGCAAGCCACACGAAAACCCGGCGCTCGGCGTATTGCTGTGCGCGAGCAAAGAGGACGAAATCGTCGAGTACGCCCTGAACCGCTCACTGTCGCCTGCCTTGATCGCGGAGTACCACACCCAATTGCCAGACAAGAAATTGTTGCAAGCCAAACTGCAGGAGTTTTATGCGCTGAATATTGAAGGCGTTGAGTGATTTTTGTCGTTGATCATTTTCTTTCAGGCATTAAAAAGCCGGCTTGTGGCCGGCTTCTCGGGGACTGGCTTGGATCATTTTTGGTAAACCGCGCCAGCCTTCAAAACGTACACCCGGATCTTGCGTCCGGCTGTGGGACCTGGTGAGAAAGTCATCTGTCAGGTCAGTGCATCTGGGCCGCGGGGCGGGTCGATGCGTAAATGTGGGGCGCAGCATACGCAGGTTTGAGGGAAATTCCCAGCGGGAAGTGCCGGGCAGAGCCATCGGCCACCCGGGTGGGTGGCCGATGGCTGTTCTGGGATGCCTTAAAGAAATGGCACCGCCGGCCGTCGTTTGTTCAGGGTCGACCACCAGAACACCCAACCCAGCACCCTGATGTTCTGCTCTTCGATTTGTGCGGCCCTGAAGATTTCGTCCGGGTATTCGGCGCGGTTGTGGCTGCGCAGTCGCAGGGAATTGCCCGGTAGACGGTGCAGGTACTTGATGCGCAGCATGCCGTCATGTTCGATGGCGTAGATCTCGCCATCGACAATCTGGGTCAGGCCACGGTCAATCGCCAGGGTCGAACCGTCTTCGATTTTTTCCCCCATGCTATTGCCGCTCATAAGGGCGCAGATAGCGTCGGCGTGGTTGATTTCCAGGGAATCGAGGTGGCTGCGGGGCAGGCGGATGGATTTCTCGGGGTCTTCTATGACGTGGGTTTTGTTGGAACCCGGGGCGGTGACAGCTTCCTTGAGGAATGGCAGTTCGACGTCGACAGGCTCGATGACCGTGTAGACACCGCGGATGGTTTGGGCATCGAAGGTGTTGCCGGATTCGTCGAGCAGGCGCAGGTGCTGGGCATCTTTCGAGCCTTCGCCGGTTTTCAGCCAGTCGCTGCTGACGGAGAGTTTTCTGGCGACTTCTTCCATGCAATGGGCGGGCACACCGCGGGTGTACCAGTTATGTACATTTTGCGGAGCCGTATCCAGGAATTCGGCAAATCCTGTGGTCGTGATGTTCGCTGCTGCAAGGAGCGCTTTAAAGCGTGGGCCGCTAGTGTTCTTTTTCATGAACGCGAGTCTACTGACGGCTAACCAGGGTTTGAATAAACACCTCGTTCAAATTTCGCGGGTAATTTACGACCGGATGTAAGACATTCTTGGGGGGAGTTAAACAAGCAAAAACCATTGGACGGTCTGTTTAAACGATGTGTTTGGCGTGCTTATCAAGCGCCCACAAAAAAACCCGGATCTCCCGGGGTTTTTTGTGGGCGCTTGCAGCTGAAAGCCTGCAGCCGGACTTAGCCTTTATAGGCAGCAACCGACTTGGTGATCGCGTCGCGGGCGGCGTCTGCGCCGGCCCAGCCTTCGATCTTCACCCATTTGCCTTTTTCGAGATCTTTGTAGTTCGCGAAGAAGTGCTCGATCTGCTGGATCAGCAGCGCTGGCAGGTCGGTGTATTCCTTCACGTCGACGTACAGCTGGGACAGCTTGTCGTGTGGGACTGCGATGACCTTGGCATCGCCGCCGCCATCGTCGGTCATGTTCAGGATGCCGACCGGACGCGCGCGGATCACCGAACCTGGAGCAACCGGGTAAGGGGTTACGACCAGCACGTCGAGGGGATCACCGTCGTCAGCCAGGGTGTTCGGGATGTAACCGTAGTTGGCCGGGTAGAACATTGGGGTGGCCATGAAACGGTCAACGAACAGGCAATCGCTGTCTTTGTCGATTTCGTATTTGATCGGCGCGTGGTTGGCCGGAATCTCGATCGCGACGTAGATGTCGTTCGGCAGGTCTTTGCCAGCCGGAATCTTGCTGTAGCTCATTGGGCGTTGCCCCCGTTAGTTGACCAGAAATACTTGGCCGGATTGACCAAAAAGTGGCGGCGATTATAGGCATATTCCTGGATCGACGCCACGCACCAGAAGTCGTATGGCGCTCACTGGTGTGCCTGATAGACAGGGTCATGCGCCTTTAGTTGCTTCAACCTCGCCAGCGGGTCCTGGCGATAGAACAACTTCAGCTGCTGGTACACCTGTGGATAAGCCTTGTGCAGCAAATCCGGGGCGCTGAAGAAGTATTCGCTGGTGACGGCGAAGAACTCGGCAGGGTTTTCGGCGGCATACGGGTCGATGGCAGTTTTGGCATCGGGATTGCGTTCCAGTTGCCGGTCGAGGTCGTCGTAGGCCTTTTGCATGACGCTGGCCCAGTCGCTGACCCGCATGTCCGGGTGCAACGGCGGCAAGCCGTTGGCGACGCCATTGAGCATGTCGAGTTTGTGCGCCAGTTCGTGGATGACCAGGTTGTAGCCTTCCCAGCCTCCGCTGGCCATTACGCCCGGCCAGGCAAGGATGATCGGGCCTTGCTGCCACGCTTCACCGCTGTGCTCACCCACCCATTCGTGCTCGACGCCGCCGACATCGCGATGGCGCTGGGGGCTGAGGAAGTCGTCGGGGTAGAGAATGATTTCGTGGAAGCCCTGATACCAGTTCAGGTCGCCGAGGTTCAGCAGCGGCAGTTGCGCCTGGGCCGCGAGCAGCAAGCGTTGCTCCTGATGCAGTTCGACACCGGGCAGGGCGGTCAGATGCTTGTCTTCGAGGAACAGCACGCAGGCTTCGCGCAGCCATTGGTCTTCGGCGGCACTGATGCCATCGAGAAAACTCAGGTGATGGCGCACCCGTTGCCACATGTCATCGGCAATCGGGTGCCTGGCCAGGGTGCGCCGGCGACGCCAGGCGCTCAGGGACCACATCGTGTCATCGCGATTCGGCTTTGGAGCTCGAACCCGCAAGGCGGTTACGCACCATGCCAATGATCATCGGCACCAGCGAGAGCAGGATGATGCCGACTACCAGCAGCGACAGGTTCTTCTTGATGAACGGCACGTTGCCGAAGAAGTAACCGAGGGTCACCAGCCCGCCGACCCACAAAACAGTGCCGAAGACACTGAAGGCGAAGAAACGCGGATAAGGCATTTTCCCGACACCGGCGACGAACGGTGCAAAGGTGCGGATGATCGGCAGGAAACGCGCCAGGGTCACGGTTTTGCCGCCATGTTTGTCGTAGAAATCGTGGGTTTGTTGCAGGTAATCGCGGCGGAAAATCTTCGAATTCGGATTGCTGAACAGTTTTTCACCCGCCGTTCGTCCGATGATGTAGTTGGTGCTGTCACCCAGAATCGCCGCGAGCATAAGCAGGCCGCCGAGCAGTACCGGGTCCATGCCGCCACCGGCCGCCACGGCGCCGGCAATGAACAGCAGGGAGTCGCCCGGCAGGAAGGGCATGACCACCAGACCGGTTTCACAGAAGATCACCATAAACAGGATGGCGTAGATCCATGCCCCGTAGTTGGTTACAAGCATGTCGAGGTAGACGTCGAGATGCAGGACGATGTCGATCGGGTTGAAATCCATGGAAAGCACCTGTGGTAATGGCCCGACTCAGCAGGCCTGTGCGGATGACTTCGCGTAAGACTACGGATAAGGGTAGTTTTTCTTACAAGCCGGGGAGTTCGGGATTATACGAGGCGAGAGGTGAAAATCGCGTCGAGATTGTAGCGGGGAATGTCATGACAAGACCGATGGCTTGATACCGAACCCGTGGGAGCGAGCCGGCTCGCTCCCACAGGTGCAGGTGATTCAGAGTTCGTCGCTGATCGGCAGCACATAGTTCTTGAATTCGGTGTCTTCCTTGAATCCGATGGACTCATAGGTTTTCTGCGCGACTTCGTTGTTGCTGCTGGTGGAAACACGCATGCGCACGGCATTGGTTTCCTTGGCCATTTTTTTTGCGGTGCGGATCAGGTTGTCGGCCACCAACTGGCGGCGGGCATCCTCGGCGACATAAATATCGTTGAGGATCCACACGCGTTTGAGCGAAAGCGAGGAGAAGCTCGGGTATAGCTGGCAGAAACCCATCAGTCTGTTGCTGTCGTCATCGGACAGCGCCAGGTAGATCACCGACTCCTTGCGGCGCAGGCGCTTTTCGAGGAACGCCCGGGACGAGTCCGGATACGGCAGGGAACCATAAAACTCGCGATATTTGACGAACAACGGGGTCAGCAGGTCCAGGTGTTCGAGGGTCGCTTGAATAATCCGCATGGTAGGTCTCGTCTTCAAGTGGCTGTCTTACGTCTCTGACGGCGATGGGAAACCCTTGGCGGCCGTGCCACGATCCTGCCTGAAACTGGTACGAATGTGCAACGCGCAAGCGGTTCAGGCATTCGGCGGGCCAAGCAGGAAATTACCTTTCATGTCGGCTTGCGCGTCCGACTCCAGTGTCTGAACCTGCGCTTCATCCTTCAGATTGACCCCTGACAACTGCCGCCGGCAGGCTTCGCGCATCAAATAAAGCAAACGGTGTGCCGCCATGCCGTAACTCAGGCCTTCAAGCCGCACGTTGGAGATGCAATTACGGTAGGCATCGGTAAGGCCGATCTTGGGATTGTAGGTGAAATATAAACCCAGGCTATCCGGGGAGCTCAGGCCAGGGCGTTCGCCGATGAGGATCACGGTCATTTTCGCTCCGAGCAATTCACCGATTTCGTCAGCGACCGCCACGCGCCCCTGTTCCACCAAAATCACCGGCGCTACCGTCCAGCCTTGCGCTGCAATCTGTTCTTCGAGGCGCGCCAGAAAGGGCAGGGTATGGCGATGAACGGCCAGTGCCGACAGGCCGTCAGCGATCACTATCACCAAATCGACCCCGCCAGGATGCGCCGAAGCGTATTCACGCAAGGTCTTTGCCGATGCGTCACTCAGTTTTCGTCCCAGGTCCGGGCGTTGCAGGTAACTGTTGCGGTCGATCGCTGCGCTGTGCAGTACAAGGCTTTCGTGTCCGCGTTCGGCCAGTTGTGAGCTGAGTGCCGCATGATCGAACGGCAAGTGCACCGCATCCCGCGCCTGAGCATGGGCGTATTGGAAGTCCAGTTGTGCGCGAGTGGGAATGCTGGTGCCGGTTCGGCCCAGGGCAATTCGCGCCGGTGTCAGGCGTCGCAGTTCCAGCCATGGATTGTGGGGATCGAAGGGTAGTTTATCCATGTCAGTTTTCATCCCAGTTGCGCCAATGCCTGGCGAAAGGCCGGCGGCAGGCTGTTGCCAAACAGAACCCGGCCGTCCGCCTGGGTGAAGATGCCCATTTTCGCCAGCCACTGCTCGAACTCCGGCGCGGGCTTCAACCCCAGGGTCTGCCGGGCGTAGAGCGCATCGTGGAACGAGGTGGTCTGGTAGTTGAGCATGATGTCGTCGGAGCCGGGGATACCCATGATGAAGTTGATCCCGGCGACGCCCAGCAGGGTCAGCAGGGTGTCCATATCGTCCTGGTCGGCTTCGGCGTGGTTGGTGTAGCAGATGTCGCAACCCATGGGCACGCCCAAAAGCTTGCCGCAGAAGTGGTCTTCCAGGCCGGCGCGGATGATCTGTTTGCCGTTGTACAGGTATTCCGGGCCGATGAAACCGACGACGGTGTTGACCAGGAACGGGTTGAAATGACGCGCGACGGCGTAGGCCCGGGTTTCGCAGGTTTGTTGATCGACGCCATGGTGGGCGTTGGCCGACAGGGCGCTGCCCTGACCGGTTTCGAAGTACATCAGGTTCTGGCCCAGCGTACCGCGATTCAGACTCAAACCGGCGTCATGGCCCTCCCTCAATATACTCAGGTTAATGCCGAAACTGGCGTTGGCCGCTTCGGTGCCGGCGATCGACTGGAACACCAGATCCAGCGGGACGCCGCGATTGACCGCTTCGATCGACGTGGTGACATGGGTCAGCACACAAGCCTGGGTCGGGATTTCGTAGCGCTGGATGATCGCGTCGAGCATCTCCAGCATGGCGCAAATCGAAGCGATGCTGTCGGTGGCGGGGTTGATGCCGATCATTGCGTCGCCATTACCGTGCAGCAGACCGTCGAGAATGCTTGCGGCGATACCGGCCGGTTCGTCGGTGGGGTGGTTCGGTTGCAGGCGTGTGGACAGTCGACCGCGCAGGCCCAGGGTGCCGCGAAACTGTGTAACCACGCGGATTTTTTGCGCCACCAGTACCAGATCCTGCACACGCATGATCTTCGACACGGCGGCGGCCATTTCCGGAGTCAGGCCGGGGGCCAGGGCGCGCAGGACCTGTTCGTCGGCGGCATCGCTGAGCAGCCAGTCGCGAAAGCCGCCGACGGTGAGGTGGCTGACGACCGCGAAGGCTTGTTTGTCATGGGTGTCGATGATCAGGCGGGTGACTTCATCGGATTCGTAGGGGATCAGCGCTTCCTGCAGGAAGTGGCTTAGCGGCGTGTCGGCCAAAGCCATCTGTGCCGCGACACGCTCGCCGTCATTGAGGGCCGCGACGCCGGCCAGAAAATCCCCGGAGCGCGCCGGGCTGGCCTTGGCCATCACATCCTTGAGGCTGTCGAAGCGGTAAGTCTGGGCGCCGACGGTATGGGCATATACGGCCATGGGGCGGGGCCTCCTGATCAATTCAAAAATTCGATGCGCTGTTCTGTGGGAGCGAGCTTGCTCGCGATAGCAGTCTTGCATCCGCCACATGTGCTGACTGACACACCGCCTTCGCGAGCAAGCCCGCTCCCACAAGGGAATTGCATGCACTTCAATAATGCAGGCACCAGGCTCGCGGCCCGGTGCCGGTGCATTTAGATACCTTCGAGCATAGCGTCTGCCGGTGCCTCGGAACGTTGCTTGGCGGTCAACTGGAAGTACAGGTAACCGGCAACCATGAAACCGAGGAAAACCAGGCCGATCACGGTGTTGAACCAGGCCATCGCCACCAGGCACACCACCGCCAGAAACAGCGCGATCCCCGGTACGATCGGATAGCCCGGGGCGCGGAAGGTGCGTTCCAGGTTCGGTTCGGTTTTACGCAGTTTGAACAGGCTCAGCATACTGATGATGTACATCACGATGGCGCCGAATACCGACATGGTGATCATTGCCGCCGTCAGGGTCATGCCTTGCAGGTTGACCAGACCGTCGCTGTAGATCGCCGCGATGCCGATCACACCGCCGGCCAGAATTGCCCGGTGCGGAGTCTGGAAGCGCGAGAGTTTGGCCAGGCCTTTGGGCAGGTAACCGGCGCGAGCCAGGGCGAAGAACTGCCGTGAATAGCCAAGAATGATCCCGTGAAAGCTCGCCACCAGGCCGAACAAACCGATCCACACCAGCATGTGCATCCAGGACGAATTGTTGCCGACCACGGCTTTCATCGCCTGAGGCAACGGATCGTTGATGTTCGACAGTTGACGCCAGTCGCCGACACCACCGGCCATCACCATCACGCCGATGGCCAGGAACACCAGGGTCAAAATGCCGCTGACATAGGCTTTGGGGATGGTGCGTTTCGGGTCCTTGGCTTCTTCGGCGGCCATGGCTGCACCTTCGATCGCGAGAAAGAACCAGATCGCGAAGGGAATGGCGGCGAAAATACCGGGAATCGAGCCCATCGTGAATTCATTGGCACCCGACCAGCCATTGAGTACAAAGTTGCTGAAGCTGAAGCCCGGGGCGACCACGCCCATGAACACCAGCAGTTCAGCGACCGCCAGCACAGTGACCACCAACTCGAAGGTGGCGGCGATGCTGACGCCGAGGATGTTCAGGCCCATGAACACGAAATAGGCGCCAACGGCGGCGATCTTCGGGTCCAGTTCCGGGTATTGCACGTTGAGGTAGGCGCCGATGGCCATGGCGATGGCCGGTGGTGCAAAGACGAATTCGATCAGGGTGGCGATGCCGGCGATCAACCCGCCTTTTTCGCCAAAGGCCCGGCGGCTATAGGCAAACGGCCCGCCAGCGTGGGGAATCGCAGTCGTCAGTTCGGTGAAGCTGAAAATGAAGCAGGTGTACATCGTCGCCACCATCAGTGCGGTGACGAGAAAACCCAGTGTGCCTGCGGTGCCCCAGCCGTAACTCCAGCCGAAGTACTCGCCGGAAATCACCAGGCCGACGGCAATGCCCCATAGATGCAGGGTGCCGAGTGTAGGTTTGAGCTGTGTGGAAGAAGTAGTCATAAGTCCTCTCTATTTTTTATTGTTCGATCTTTTGGACTTTCGGGTGCGACGGGTTGGGTGCAAATCCTGAATGATGGGTAGGCAAGGCCCGTGCCAGAGCGGCCAGGCCTTGGGTGTTGAGTCATTTAGGACGCCATCGCGAGCAAGCTCGCTCCCACAGGGTTGTGGGTAAATCCACTTTTTGAGGCTTACTCAAATCAGTGTGGGAGCGAGCTTGCTCGCGATGGCTGCTTGAAGGGCGACACAGAAATATCTGTGTCGCCCCCGGTTTTTAGAAGAAGCCCAGCGGATTGATGTCGTAGCTCACCAGCAGGTTTTTGGTCTGTTGGTAGTGGTCGAGCATCATCTTGTGGGTTTCACGACCGACGCCGGACTTCTTGTAGCCACCGAACGCGGCGTGCGCCGGGTACAGGTGGTAGCAGTTGGTCCACACACGACCGGCCTTGATGGCGCGGCCCATGCGGTAGGCGCGGTTGATGTCGCGGGTCCAGAGGCCGGCACCCAGGCCGAACTCGGTGTCGTTGGCGATGGCCAGGGCTTCGGCTTCGTCCTTGAAGGTGGTGATGCTCACCACCGGGCCGAAGATTTCTTCCTGGAACACACGCATTTTGTTGGTGCCCTTGAGCAGGGTCGGCTGGATGTAATATCCGCTTGCCAGGTTGCCCTCGAGTTTTTCCACTTTGCCGCCGGTCAGCAGCTCGGCGCCTTCGCCCTTGGCGATTTCCAGGTACGAAAGGATTTTATCGAATTGCTGCTCGGACGCCTGGGCGCCGACCATGGTCTCGGTGTCCAGCGGGTCGCCACGTTTGATTTGCAGGACCTTCTTCATCACCACTTGCATGAACTCGTCGTAGATCGACTCTTGCACCAGCGCACGGGAAGGGCAGGTGCAGACTTCGCCCTGGTTGAAAAATGCCAGCACCAGGCCTTCGGCGGCTTTCTCGATGAAGGACGGTTCGGCCTTCATGATGTCTTCGAAGAAAATGTTTGGCGACTTGCCGCCCAGCTCCACAGTGGACGGAATGATGTTTTCCGCTGCGCATTTCATGATGTGCGAGCCGACCGGGGTCGAGCCGGTAAAGGCAATCTTGGCGATGCGTTTGCTGGTGGCCAGCGCTTCGCCGGCCTCTTTGCCGAAGCCTTGCACAATGTTCAGCACGCCCGGTGGCAGCAGGTCGCCGATCAGTTCGACCAGCACGGTAATGCCCAGCGGGGTTTGCTCGGCAGGCTTGAGCACCACGCAGTTGCCGGCGGCCAGGGCCGGGGCGAGTTTCCAGGCGGCCATCAGGATCGGGAAGTTCCACGGAATGATCTGCCCGACCACGCCCAGCGGTTCATGGATGTGATAGGCCACGGTGTTGCCGTCGATTTCGGCAGCGCTGCCTTCCTGGGCACGGATGCAACCGGCGAAGTAGCGAAAGTGGTCGGCGGCCAGCGGGATGTCGGCGTTAAGCGTTTCGCGCACGGCTTTGCCGTTGTCCCAGGATTCGGTGATTGCCAGCAGTTCGAGGTTCTGTTCGATGCGGTCGGCGATTTTCAGCAGCACCAGCGAGCGCGCCTGGGCGGACGTGGCACCCCACGCGTCGGCAGCGGCGTGGGCAGCGTCCAGGGCCTTGTCGATGTCTTCGGCCGTGGAACGGGGGAATTCGGCAATCGGTTGGCCATTCACTGGCGAGGTATTGGTGAAGTACTGACCTTTGACAGGCGCGACGAACTCGCCGCCGATGTAGTTACCGTATTTGGCTTTGAACGAAACGATAGCGCCTTCAGTACCGGGGTGAGCGTAACGCATAGTGGTTTCTCCTTGCTTTTGTGCTTATAGGGAGTCGCGCATGTGCGCTTGCTTTAAGCGTAGAGCAAGGGTCGGGCCAGTGCGCTGCAGCTCAGGCAAATCAAGGCCTTGCGCATTTTTTGTCGGACGGATGGAGCATGCCTGTGACGCTTGCGGTACAGCCGGCGTGACACTTTGTACCGTTTCTGGCACAACCTGTGACTGGGTAGTCTTGCAAGCATTGCAATGCAGGCCAGGCTGGAGGATGCTCGGCATCACCTCATGCACGGGACGCCGAGCCCCGGGGAGAATAACAAGAAATGCACGACAACCATTTGAGTCGCCATGCCCAGCAAGTATTGACCGTGACCCAGGGCAAGGCCCACCTGCACGGTCCCGGCAGCGATCCGTCCATCGCCCGTTCCTGGCTGCGCTGCCTTGAGGACTATCACCTCGATCCGGCCTTGAGCATCGCGCCGACGGTGCTGGAACATGGTCGCGTCCTGGAAAGCCGCGAACGCTTGCAGCAAGTGCTGCACATTGCCGGCAATGAAATGACCAGCCTGCACCAGCAGCTCTCCGGTGCCGGCCATGCGGTATTGCTGACCGACGCCCGCGGCGTGATCCTCAATTGCGTCACTGCGCCCGCCGAGCGGCAGATTTTCGAGCGTGCCGGACTCTGGCTCGGCGCCGACTGGAGCGAAGCCTGTGAAGGCACCAACGGCATCGGCACCTGCCTGGTGGAGCGTCAGTCGCTGACCATTCATCAGGACGAACACTTTCGCGGCCGCCACACCGGCCTGACCTGTTCGGCGAGCCCGGTCTTCGATCCTCATGGCGAACTGCTGGCGGTGCTCGACGTGTCGTCGGCGCGCCGTGATGCCTCAAGGCAAAGTCAGTTCCACACCATGGCGCTGGTCAATCTGTCGGCGAAGATGATCGAGAGCTGCTACTTCCTGCGCTGCTTCGACAATCAATGGTTGCTGCGTTTTCATTTGCAGGCCGAGTCTGTCGGTTTGTTCAGTGAAGGGTTGCTGGCATTCGACGGAGAAGGGCGCATTTGCGCGGTGAACCAGAGTGCGCTGAACCTGCTGGGACATATTCGCGGCGGCTTGTTGGGTAAGTCGGTTGAGGCGTTTTTCGATTGTTCGCTCGATGAGTTGCTCGGTCGCGCGAGCACTAATGCCGCCGCCAGTTGGCCCTTGCGCACCCGTGATGGTCGCAAGTTGTTCGCGGTATTGCGTGGTGAGGCGAGGCGGTCGCTGCCAACTCCGGTGATGCCTGCTCTCAAGGTTGCGCAGGCGCCGCGACTGTCGGGTATTTGCCTGGATGACGCAGCGTTGCAGGCGGATTTCCGCAAGGCCCTGCGCGTGTACGAGCGCGACGTGCCGCTGCTGATCAATGGCGAAACCGGCTCCGGCAAGGAAGCTTTCGCCAAAGCCGTGCACCACGCCAGCCAGCGGGCGGAAAAAGCCTTTGTCGCCCTCAATTGCGCGGCCATTCCCGAAAGCCTGATCGAAAGCGAACTGTTCGGATATCGCGGCGGCAGCTTTACCGGTGCGCGCAAGGAAGGCATGCGCGGCAAGTTGCAACAGGCTGATGGCGGGACCTTGTTCCTCGATGAAATCGGTGACATGCCACTGGCCCTGCAGACGCGATTGCTCAGAGTGCTGGAGGACCGGCAAGTGGTGCCGATCGGTGGCGAGCCGGAAGCGGTGAATGTGCGGATCATCAGTGCCACCCACCGCAACTTGCTGGATCGCGTGGAGGACGGCAGCTTCCGCGAGGATTTGTATTACCGCCTCAACGGGCTGGAAGTCGCATTGCCGCCGTTGCGCGAGCGTAGCGACAAATCCCGGTTGCTCGACTTTTTGCTGGCCGAGGAGGCGGGCGCGGAAACGGTGTTGATCGACGGACCGGCGCGGGAGGCCTTATTGGGATTCGCTTGGCCGGGCAACGTGCGGCAGTTGCGTAATGTGCTGCGTACGTTGGCGGCACTGTGTGAAGACGGGCGGATCGGCCTGGAGGATTTGCCGGCAATGATTCGCCAGGCGCGGCCGGTGGTGTCGACGATTGAAGAGGCGTCGGAGCATCCGCTGGAAGATGCCGAGCGGCTGGCGTTGCTCGCGGCGCTGGAGCAGGCGCGGTGGCATATGACGCATACGGCGGAGCAGTTGGGGGTCAGTCGAAATACCCTCTATCGGAAGCTGCGTAAACATGGGATTGCCCGATAAAAGCTTTTGTAGCGAGGGAGCAAGCTCCCTCGCCACAATGACCACAGCGAATCTCAGCTAAAGAGTGCGATTTTCCCCTCCCTAAGCTAACCTGCGACCAAGTTTTACGAGGTCGACTATGCACATTCATATTCTTGGTATCTGCGGCACTTTCATGGGGTCAATGGCGGTTCTGGCCAAAGAGCTGGGCCATCACGTGACGGGCTCCGATGCCAACGTCTATCCGCCGATGAGCACTCAGCTGCAAGCCCAGGGTATCGAATTGACCCAAGGCTACGACCCGGCGCAACTTGATCCGGCCCCTGATCTGGTAGTGATCGGCAACGCCATGTCCCGGGGTAACCCGGCTGTGGAGTACGTGCTGAACAAAGGCCTGCCTTACGTCTCAGGCCCGCAATGGCTGGCCGATCACGTGCTGCAAGGTCGTTGGGTACTGGCCGTTGCCGGTACGCACGGCAAGACCACCACCAGCAGCATGCTGGCCTGGGTACTGGAGCACGCGGGCATGGCCCCGGGTTTCCTGATCGGCGGCGTGCCACAAAACTTCTCGGTGTCGGCGCGCCTGGGCGATACGCCGTTCTTCGTCATCGAAGCCGACGAGTACGACAGTGCGTTCTTCGACAAGCGTTCGAAGTTCGTGCACTACCGTCCGCGTACGGCAATCCTGAACAACCTCGAATTCGATCACGCGGACATCTTTCCGGACCTGCCGGCCATCGAGCGACAGTTCCATCACCTGGTGCGGACCATCCCGAGCGAAGGCCTGGTGATTCATCCGACCACTGAGCCGGCGTTGCAGCGTGTTATCGAGATGGGCTGCTGGACGCCGGTGCAAACCACCGGTGCCGGCGGTCAGTGGCAGGTCAAGCTGCTCAGTGAAGATGGCTCGAAGTTCGAAGTGATGTTCGATGGCGTCGCCCAGGGTGTGGTCGAGTGGGACATGACTGGTCAGCACAACGTCGCCAACGCCCTGGCGACCCTGGCTGCCGCACGCCACGTCGGCGTGGTGCCGTCCATGGGCATCGCCGCGTTGAGCGCCTTCAAAAGCGTGAAGCGCCGGATGGAGAAAGTTGCGGAAGTCCGTGGCATCACCATCTATGACGACTTCGCGCACCACCCGACTGCCATCGCCACCACCCTCGACGGGCTGCGCAAGCGCATCGGCGATGCACCGTTGATCGCGATCATCGAGCCGCGTTCCAACTCCATGAAGCTTGGCGCGCACCGTGACGGATTGCCGGAAAGCGTGGTCGATGCCGATCAGGTGATCTGGTATGCACCAGCCAACCTCGGCTGGGACCTGGCGGGTACTGCGGCGCTGTGCACTGTGCCGTCGATTGTCAGCGATTCGCTGGAAGGCATCATCGAGCGCGTGAAGAGCCAGGCGCAACCGGGCACCCACGTGGTGATCATGAGCAATGGCGGCTTTGGCGGCCTGCACGGCAAGCTGGCCGAGGCGCTCAAGTGAACAACGGCCCGGACCGCATCACGCTGGCGATGACCGGCGCTTCCGGCGCCCAGTACGGTTTGCGCCTGCTCGACTGCCTGGTGCGGGAGGATCGTGAAGTGCACTTCATGATTTCCAAAGCCGCGCAGTTGGTGATGGCCACCGAAACTGACGTCACGCTGCCGAACAAACCGCAGATGATGCAGGCGTTCCTCACCGAATACACGGGCGCTGCCGCCGGGCAGATTCGGGTGTACGGCAAGGAAGACTGGATGTCGCCAGTGGCTTCGGGCTCTGGCGCACCAGCGGCGATGGTGGTGGTGCCGTGTTCGACGGGTACTTTGTCGGCCATCGCCACGGGTGCCTGCAACAACCTGATCGAGCGTGCCGCCGATGTGACGCTCAAAGAGCGTCGCCAGCTGATTCTCGTGCCTCGTGAAGCTCCGTATTCGAGCATTCACTTGGAGCACATGCTCAAGTTGTCGAACATGGGCGTGACAATCCTGCCGGCATCTCCGGGCTTCTATCATCAGCCGCAAACCATCGACGACCTGATCGATTTCGTCGTGGCACGGATTCTCAACCTGCTGAATATTCCTCAGGACATGTTGCCGCGCTGGGGCGAGCATCATTTGACCAGCGATGAATAAGCTGCTGGTGATGGTACTGGCGCTGCAATTGGTCGGGTGCGCCACGGCGCGCACGCTCGATGCGGCGAAGCCGGGGGCGCCAGTGGTGTACTCGGGGACTCGTCTGGATTTGTACGCGATGAACGGTGGGTGCTGCGCCAAGGACCGTTTCGGAGCCGAAGCGCCGAGCTATCCCGGTGTCGACCTGCCGGCCAGTGCGTTGCTCGACACGCTGCTGTTGCCGCTGTCGTTGCTCACGGTTTTGGGCGTGAATTTTCAGGCGACGGGTGGATTGTAAGAGAGCGCTTCGCGCTCTATCGCGAGCAAGCTCGCTCCCACAGGTTTTTCAGCGATTACAAAATTTGTGTACGACACAAAATCCTGTGGGAGCGGGCTTGCCCGCGATGAGGCCCGCTCAGGCACTATAAAATTACTTGCCCAACTTCCTCAGCTCATCCGACTCGACAATCCTGACCCCGTCCTGCTCTTCCAGCGCCAGGCGCCACATCGCGCGAGCAAGTTGGCAGGCCTCGATACCATGGTATTTGCCAGGGATCAGTCGTGACAACGGGCCGGCGACTTTCTCGCCCAGTCGCGGTTCGGTGCGTTCGCCCAGCAACAGCGAAGGTCGGCAAATAGTCAGCTGCGGCCAGTCCTGCGCGCGCAGTGCGTACTCCATCTCGCCTTTGACCCGGTTGTAGAAAATTGTGGATCTGCGATCGGCTCCCAGTGCACTGATCACGATCAAATGCCTTGCGCCCATCTCCCGTGCGCGTTTGGCAAAGGCCACGACCATGTCCAGGTCCACCGCGCGGAACGCCTGTTCCGAGCCCGCCTGTTTGATGGTGGTGCCCAGGCAGCAGTAGGCGATGTCGACACGACCGTTCAACTGCGGCAGAAGCTCCACCGGGTCGCCGACCGGGTTTTCAAGGTGGGGGTGCTTGGCCAGGGGCCGGCGTGAGGGTGCCAATACCCGGGCAATCGTTGGCTCGTTAAGCAGGCGATCAAGCAGGTGTTCACCCGTCAAACCAGTGGCTCCGGCAAGCAGCACGTGCTGGGGCGTCAAGTACATAGTGTTTCTCCCTTGATACTGTTCAGCTTAGTTGCTGTTTGCATCCTTGCTTTCGATAGACGCACTTTGCAGGGCTTTTCGTGCCTGCTGTTTGCGCAGTAATTGCCAATGCGAGAGGACGGTTTTCGGTGCCCAGATCTGTGGTTCGGAGGCTTCGAAACCGTCTGCCAGTTCACGTTCGGCGACAGTGGCCTTGGCCAGTTTGAAGGCTTGTTCCAGATCATCGGTCTGGTTCAGGGCCTGGGCGAACAGTGCATCGCCGAAGTAAGTGAAGTTGGCCTCTTCCGAGCAACCGAAAGACACCCGGTCGGCCCGCGAGGCTGTCATGATCAGGGTTCGTTCATCCTTGAGGGCGGGGAGGAATCCGCCGGAGTAACAGGCCGAAATCACGATGATCTTGTCGCGGTTTTTCAACGGGGCGAGGACAGCAGCCATTTCGTCGGCTGGCAGGTCGGCCAACTCCATGCGTGGCTGGTCAAGCACCAGCTCGTGTTCGCTGGTGCCATGGCTGGTCAGGTAGATGAAAATCAGGTCTTCCGGCCCGCTGCGCTCGGCGAGCGTCAGGGCGGCACGGCGCAGGTTTTCCCGAGTCGCCATCGGGCGGTCGGCGAGGTGATCGCGATGGTTCACCAGGCGGATCTGGCCGAAAGCGCCGAAACGGCTGTTGAGCATATTGGCGACGTAGTCGGATTCGCGCAGAAACACGCTTTGCTTGCCATCACCGCCCAGGGTCAACGAATACAGTTCCACCGCTGGGGTCGAGGGCGGAATATTGGTCAGCGCTGCGTCGAGCAAGCGCCCCTGGGCCAGCAGGCCGAGTTCCAGGGTGTCGGGCAATAACTTGCCCTCGGCGTCGCGCACGCGCTGGCCGCTGATCCAGGTGCCGCTGAGCACGGTGCCGTCGGTCAGCACCAATGTGCCGCGCCCCTGGTAACTGTCGTTGTCGAACTGACCGGTGTAAAAACTGCCGTCAGACAGGTTCAGTCGGCCCTGGCCGGAAAAGCGCCAGTCATTGAACTGGCCGATGTAGTGGCTGCCGTCAGTGCCGATCAACTCGCCCTTGCCGTTCAGCGAGCCTTCCTTGAACTGGCCCAGCCAGACATCGCCGTCGGCGTTTTCGTAGCGGCCTTTGCCGTGCAGTTGATTGTTCTTGAAGCTGCCGACATAGATGTCGCCATCGGCACTGTTGAACGTGCCGTTGCCTTCCAGTTGGCCTTCGACGAAGTGCCCGGTGAACTGATTGCCGTTGCCGTCACTGCGCTGGCCTTCGCCATTGGGTTTGCCGTGGGCGAACTGGCCCTGATAGGTGCTGCCGTCTTCAAGTTCGAGGCGACCCAGGCCGGCGAATTGATCGGCCTTGAACTCTCCGCGATAGCTCATGCCGTTTTCTTTGAGGGTGCCTTCGCCGTCGCGTCGGCCGGCCTTGAAGCCGCCGCTGTAATTGCTGGTATTGGTGGTCAGCGCCCCCTGGCCGTCGAACAGTCCCTGATTGAACTGCCCGCGATAGACCTCGCCGTTGCTGCCGTGCCATTCGCCCTGGCCATGCCACTGGCCTTTGTCGAATTCGCCGGCGTACCAGCTGCCGTTCGGGTAGTCGATGCGTCCCTTGCCTTGCAGCAAGCCATTGACCAGGTCACCACGATAGCGTCCGCCATCCGGCAGGCGGGCGTCGGGGGCCAAAAGCGATTCGCCGTCGCCGCAAGCGGTGAGCATCAGGGTCAAGGCAAGGAGTGCAAGTGGGCGCATAGCGGATTCCGGGCAATTAGGCGAGGGAGTATGCCGCAGCTATGTGTCCTTATATAGGGTGAGGTGCCGCTAGAAGGCGCGAAACAGCATGAGCTGCTTCGCATCCGGGAAGGTTTATACGAAGCACAGGGACAGGGGTTCGGCGATGTACGCCGGCTTGTCCGAACCTTCGATTTCCAGGGTGGTGGTGGCCTTGAGCAGCCATTGGCCGGGTTTTTTCTCGATGACTTCGGTCAGGTCGACCTTGAGTCGCACTTTCGAATTGACCTTGACCGGCTGAATGAAGCGCACGCTGTCGAGGCCGTAGTTGACCACCATCTTCAAGCCTTCGGGCATGACGAGGATGTCTTCCATCAGTTTCGGGATCAGCGACAGCGTCAGAAAGCCGTGAGCGATGGTGCTGCCAAATGGCGTTTGCGCGGCCTTGACCGGGTCGACGTGGATGAACTGAAAGTCCCCTGTGGCTTCGGCGAACAGGTTGATGCGCTCCTGATCGATAGTGAGCCATTCGGAACGTCCAAGTTCCTTGCCGACATAATCTTTGAGCTCTGCAACTGGAACATAGGGCATTGAGACTCTCCTTGGGTTCATCGGTTTTTTAGTTTTGGCTTGCGGGGATCTGACCTCCCGGCTTACCACTTTAGATCAACATGACCAAACGCTCCGGTCAACTGACCATGCTTTTGGCGAATGCCGGTCTATAGCGCGGGCATGCTTATAATGCCCGGCCAATGCGGGTGACGGATTTTGCGGGAGGTCAACAATGTTGCTACGGGGTCTGACGTGGCTGGTGCTGTTCCAATTGCTCGGCACGGCGATCAATCATTTGTTTTTGCCCGTGCTGCCGGGGCCGATTGTGGGGTTGCTGCTGTTGCTGGTGTACCTCATCTATCGCGGACAGGTCGGCGAGCCACTGAACCTGGCGGCCAGCAGCCTGTTGCGCTACCTGCCGCTGTTGCTGGTGCCGCCAGCCGTGGGCGTGATGGTCTATGCCACTGACATCGCGGCGGACTTCTGGGCCATTGTCGGTGCGCTGGTGTTGTCGCTGCTGCTTTCGATGGCCTTCGCCGGGGTGCTGATGCAGCGCATGGTCAAGCGTCACGCTCACTCCGAGGACAGCCAATGATCTTTGACTGGCACGGCGCCTGGACGTCGGTGATTCACCATCCATTGTTCGGCATAGGCATTACCCTTGGCGCCTATCAACTCGTCCTGGCGGCATTCGAGAAAACCCGTTGGATCTTTTTGCAGCCGGTGCTGGTCTCCATGTTACTGGTGATCGGCGTGCTGGCGGGCTGCGGCCTGACCTACGCCGAGTACCGCAAGAGCACCGAGATCCTGAGCATCCTGCTCGGCCCGGCCACTGTCGCGCTGGCGGTGCCGCTTTACCTCAACCTGCGACGGATTCGGCAGTTGTTCTGGCCGATATTTACTACGCTGGTGATAGGTGGTGTCGTGGCTACGGGCATGGGCGTGCTGCTGGGCTGGTGGTTCGGTGCCGAACACATGATCCTGATGACCATGGCGCCGAAGTCGGTAACCTCGCCGATTGCCATGTTGGTGGCTGAGCAGATCGGTGGTGTCGCGGCGCTGGCAGCGGTGTTCGTCTTGATTACGGGTGTGATCGGGGCGATTTTCGGCCCGGCCCTGTTGACCCGGCTCGGCGTGCACAGCCCGGAAGCCAGGGGGATGGCGCTGGGCATGACGGCCCACGCTGTCGGCACGGCCGTGGCGATGCAGGAAAATGAAGAGTGCGGCGCCTTCGCGGCGCTGGCGATGAGTCTGATGGGTGTGGCCACGGCGGTTCTCCTGCCGCTGGCGGTGTCGATGGTGGTGTAAGGAAATGTCTATGAGTCTGCCGCTTTTTCCGTTGAACACAGTGCTGTTTCCAGGCTGCATCCTCGACCTGCAGATTTTCGAAGCGCGCTATCTGGACATGATCGGCCGCTGCATGAAACAGGGCGGTGGTTTCGGCGTGGTGTGCATCCTCGAGGGTGAAGAGGTCGGGATCGCCCCGGCCGGCTACGCGCTGGTGGGTTGCGAAGCGCTGATCACCGATTTCAATCAACAGGACAACGGTCTGTTGGGGATTCGGGTTCGAGGCGGACGGCGTTTCCATGTATTACGATCGGAAATCCAGCGCGATCAATTGACCGTCGCCGAGGTCGAGTGGCTGGAAGACGAACCGGAGCAGCCACTGCAGGACGAGGACGCCGACCTGGTGGCATTGCTCAAGGCCCTGGCGGAACACCCGATGGTTGAAGCCTTGAACATGGGCACTGAAGCGACCGGGCAACAGTCACTGGCCAATCAGTTGGCGTACTTGTTGCCCTTCGCTGAACTGGACAAGATCGACCTGCTGCAACTCGACGATCCGCAGCAACGACTGGATGCGATTCAGGCGTTGCTGGATGAGTTGCAAGGGGAGTTGTTTGCCTGAGGCGCTGACTTTTTTTGTTGCTTATCTGGCAGTTTGTTCGCTCCGTGAGCAGTGAAGCACCTGCCGCCCATCGATAACCCATAGCGACGCCAGGATAGTCTCCAGGCGTCGTTTTTTATGGGTAGCACGCCGGTGGGTGGGATCGATTTTACAGAATCAGGTTCTGTAATGCTCGGGAACTGGCCAGACGATATCGTTGGCAAATACCTCCACATCTCTGGGAAGTTCCAGCACCGGTTTTCCCGAAGCGGCAACCTCGTCTATCAGCTGATCATAGCGAGTCACCGGTACGAAGAAAGTCCCATCACCCGGCACTACCTCCTTTCGATAGGATACGGCCTGGTTGTCTCCCGCCCAGGTTGCTTTCTCGATAGCGTCAGCGTCGGCCCCGGCTTGTGTGTAAATATCGTCGACCCTGGCGGCCCGGGTCAATTCTGAATTCACCAGCCAGATCCTCTCCGCACTGATGCCTCGGGTGGGCATTGATATGCGGCCTTCCAGTGCATCCGGGTCAAAATGTATTCCAGTTCGATTTAGTTCAATGTTTTCCCAGCCGGGTACGACCTCGATCCCGCGTGTGTCAATGACATAGATGAATCCCAAGTGTTGGTTGCGTCTGAGCGCCGGATAGTCTTTTGAGTCGTCAAACACAAAGGAGCTGTCAGAGTCCGACTCGGAGCCGTCACGATTTCCTTCTGTAACAGTGCTGTCCGAATCCGAATTCCTGGCGGGGTAGAGGTTGGCTTGAGAGTTGTACTTCAGTGGGTGCTCATAACCGCCGAGATGTTTTTTATACCCGATGGCGTTACCCAGACTGAACGTTACGCTGAATCCCCGTTTTGTGGTGGAGCCGGTTGCATTGCCTTTAAGGTGGATCATGCGCCTGTCTCGGGCCAATTCCATCGGTGTACGATGATCGCCCCTGAACATCGATGGAATATCCGTTCGGTATAAAGCGCCGTGCAGGTTGCGCTGATAGCCAGCGTGTTGCAGAAATTCGTCAAAGAATTCTTCAGTAAACCTATCCCGAAGTTTGTGCTGGCGGCCATAATCGTCGCCTTCATTTCGCAATTTTAAGATGTACGGTTCCAGCTCTTCAGCGACCAGTTTAAATCTCTGATCGTCGTCTTTATTTTGAGTCAAAAGCTTGTGTTGTTCAGCCCACTCAGGCATTTGTCCGCTTGCCAGTTCCTGGCGCAACCGTGCCTGTTGGTTCTCGCTCAGGTTGTAGCTGCGCAGCAGTTTCGCGCGCTCGGCAAAGGAATGCTGCGGATAAACCCATTTCAATGAATCGGTTAAATAGAGGTGGGTGGCAGGTTCTGCGAAACGCCTGACCCATAACGGCACTTTACCGGTTTGTTGCACTTCTGCCCGGAATAGCAAAATTTCCGGGCCGTGAATCCGATACAGTTTCCAGATGTCGCCATCGGTCCATTGCGCCAGGTTCACCGGTACAGACGCATCACCCCTGGCTTGGGCTGGATCCACGCGAACCCATCGGTGTTGTTCATCCCTGAAGGCGAAACCACTCTCGGGGGCTTGAAAAGGCGAGCCGCCGTAGCTGACTGCGTAATACCCCTGGGCATCCGGTAGATGGCTGACGGTGTATCGGTTGCTGTCGAAGTAAGTGGTGGGTTTGTTCAGGCTCCAGACATCGCCCGTGACGCTTCGATAAAGCGGTGGCCCGAAAGCGCCTTGTTCTTGGGGTGACTTTGCGCGGTAAGTGTTGAGTCTGGTATCGAACTCGACCATCACTGTTTGTGTACTGTTACCCACGCCGTCGACGACCTCGACGTCGACAAACCGTCTGTTCTTGAAAATCCTCAGTCCATTCTCGTCGGGTGCGGGTAACTTGCTGGAAACCTGTTGTACATAGGGCTCCAACAGTGGAGTCCTGACATCATGGTGGGATGTGGCGGGAGCAGGGATTCCGGTCGCCACCACGATTGGTAACTTGAGCGCAGTGTTGTCGAGCGCAGGGTCCTGGGCCGGTTTCACAGGGGCGGAGGAGACGGTTGAGCCTTCGGGCCAGAATCGGTTTGCTGGACCGAACACTGGATCGTCGGTCGAGCCGTCCGGCGTTCTCGGTCGCTGCGTTGAGGTTCCTGGTGCTTCGACCGTTGGGGTGGTGGGACGGATTCCAGGTTTTTGACGCATGAGGGTGCACTCCATCTTTAATGAATCAGCCATTCCTTCGGCTGAATGAGGCCAGCGCCGACGTGACGATGAACGTCACGTCGGGCTTGCGGTGATAAGTCGATGACAGGCTGATCAACCAGGCTGGATCGGTTGTATAAACAGAGCCTGGGGGGCAATGCGGTAGTCGGGATCCGTATCGATGCCCCAATAATCGTCGGTTGAGTTGTAGTACACCGTTCCGTCAATCCGTGGCGAGAAGCCGATATGTTCAACAACAATTTTTGCGGCCAGTTCTTCTCGCTGCCGGTGGGCCCGGATGTCGATTAGCAAGGCATCGATGCTGGCGTAGCCTCGCGCGTTGATCAGGTAGAGTTGCAGCACTTCAAATAAAAGCTCGACGGAATAAATGTTTCCGGATGAAGTCGCTACGCTGATGGAGTCTACCGGCCCCGGATGGTCCACACTCGGCAACAGGATCGCTGCGCTACCGACTTTCAGTTTTTCGGACGTCAGGTGTATTTCGTTGCGCGTAACGGTTTCTGTCAATTGCGTACTGAAGAGGGTCCAGGTCGATGCGTTAGAGGTTTGCGCGACGGCACCCGGTGTGGACAGGCTGAACAGGGTGTTGCTGAGGGGATACACATCGTAGGTCGAGGCTTGGCCATGCACGACATAGATCCCTTTATGCGGGGGCGGGGGGAAGTTGACCTTCTGCGGACTGGCGGCAAGCAAATAAGGCTTGATGCGTACGGGGTTGAGAAAGCGATAGTGCCCGTGACGAAGCTTCAGGCATTCCCGGGTGCTACGTGATTTGTAACCCGGATTGGTTGCGTCCTCACGGTAGGAAATATTCGGGGGGACCAGTCGATAGGATTTGCCATCCTGCATCACCAGGACAACGTCATGCGCGCAGTGAATGCCGGCGATCCGAATGCCGCTATTCATATAGGCCGCTATGTGTCGCTGTTGTTTTTCGCGAATGATGCCTGTGAGATTAACAATTTTCGAAGGCAGAAAAATCCATATATTGAAGTTTGAATACTTCAGAAACGTGTAGCCCGAGATGCCCGTTTCCGCTTCGACGGTATAGCTGACTTTAATTTCATCTATTTCCTCATCTTTGTAGTCCAGATATACCGCGACGGAAGTTTCAGGCGTGTTGGCTTCGGCGATGAAGTTGACTCTGCGGCCATCGCGCGAAACAAAGTAGTGCGGCGAATCCCGCTTGGCGATCACCACTGCTCCGCTGTTGGTTATATAGGGCGCCGGCGCCGGGGGGCCGCCAGTCGCCTCGCACTCTACATCGTAATCGAGTGAGTCAGGCAGTTGAGCAGGCAAGATGGGCACCAGCTGGTAACCGTCCTGGGTTCTAAACTGCAACCGGTTGTTTTTCACCCGGCGCAGACCGTCGACATGTTCATAGATATTCTCGACGGTCAGCGCGTGTTGCGGGAGCTCGCCGTCCGTGTCCCGCAACGAACGGATGACCAGCGAGGTATCGATGATCCTCCAGCTTTGAATGCGCTCCATGGGCCAGCCGAATTCGATGAGGCTCGCTTGTTCGCCGTCTTCGACTAGTGATACTCGAGCGTTTGTATCCGCAATGTAGTAGCGGTCCGTTCCGGGGCCGCCATCAACCCGAGCGTCCCAGCCGCGGATCGCGATCGTGTCATCTCCTGGTCCGGCATCGATGTGGTCGTAACCGTTGGCCGAGATCTGATTGGCTTTGTCGTCCCCGGTGACTCGATTTGAACCCTTTCGCAAGGTCGAGATGTTTTCGATGGAGGTGAACTCCGCGATCAGGATGTCGTCTTTCGCACGGTCCTCATGACGCAAGGCCACCTTGCCGGTCTGCAGGTTGACATCGTAACCGACATGAAGTGTATCAGCGCGGGGACGGGAACCCTCGAAGGCCAGGGTGTCGGAGCCCTCAAAACCGTCCAGAACACTGGTGCGTGCCGGCTGCACTGGCCGGTTCAGTTCCGCTTCGGTTGTTTCGAAGTAAAAACTGTCATTCTTGTCACCACCGACCAGTTTTTTGACCCCGTTGCGATAGACGAAAATATTGGGCTTGTCCTTGGGGGCGTAGACCTGATCATCGCCGTCACCGAGTCGCCAAAGAATGCCTTTGTTTTCGCCTCCGCTGCCTTTGACACTGCCTTTGAGGTTTGACGGAAGCCCGTCACGCGCAAGGATAATATCGTCGGTCTCAACGATAGCCGGCTCCGTATCAAGCTTGTAGGGTTCTTCTCCGGCGTTTTCGTCCCATTGGTAGTGCCAGATTTTGATTGTCTTCAGTGTGACGTCGAAACCGCCATTTACGATGTATTCCAGTTCTTCTTTATAAGGACCTTCAAGTAAGGTTTTTGCCGAAAGCTCTAACTGTGCGGTGTAATCACTCAAGGTCTTGTTAATTTTGAAGCGGTCCATCACATCCTTTTGCACTTCTTGACGAAAGAAGGCGAGCAATCCGGCAAGCATCCGTTCGCCAAAGTCCAGTTCAACGTAATCATCAATATCGTCCACGATCCGTGCGGCCCGGTAGATTTCCCCTCCCACGATGAGGATCGCAGCGGCGGCGAGGCCAACAGGACCGGCGACGCTGCCGAAACCGGCCAGCGCTGCCGCGCCCAGCGAAAGACTGAGTATCGCGCTCGTCACGTTCATCGCGCCGCTGACATAGTCATCCTGTGCTGCCTTGCCTTGCTTGCCCGCAGCGGCCTGGAAGGAACTGACGGCTCCGTAAATGTCGAATGGCAGAGTGAGGACGCTGGCAAATAACCCGGCCCCTCGACTCAGGGTTTTCCCCACCGATGTGGCGCAGTACCCATTGAAGGCCGTTCCGCCGCCTACGAGCATCTTTATACCGACTTTGGACAGGCCTCGTTCGACGATCAGTGAACCTGCTTCGCTTGCGATACCGCCGGCGTTTATTCCTGCATCAAGCCATTCACCGGCGTCAACGGCGTCCCTGATTCCGCGCATGCCGCTGTAAATGCCATAGGCCTGCATACCTACGCCGAAGCGGCTGAGATTTTTATTGACCCAAGGTGGCAAAGGAACGTCGGCTGGATGAATGTCGATTTTCTGGGCTGCGTCGGCCAGCCTCGCGAAACGATCCGTCGGGCTGCCAGGCGTGATTGATTTGTCGGCGGCCATGAGGCGTGGGGCGTTCTCCGAGCGCAAGCAGGCCAGTTCGAAGATGAACGTGGTCACTTTGCCACTGTCTGCGGGATTGGCGGAAATGTCCCGGGCCATGACCTTGGCCGGATCGATGCTCAGAGCGTCGAGGAAATCCTGATAGGGCTTTTTAAAGTTCGTGTTTGCCGCGCTGATGTCTTGGCCAGCGATCTTCGCGCCCAATTTGCTGAGTTCCACACGGCTTATGGTGCTTTCGCCAAAACGCAGTGGCCCCAGCTTTTTATCCAGCGAGGCAAGCGTGTCGGCAGATGAAGAGTTGGCTGTTACAGCGTCCGGCGCAGGTGTCAGGGGTGGCGCGCTGGGAGACGTATCAATCACGTCCGTTGGCCCAGGTGTCAGAGGTGGAGCGCTGGGAGAAGTATCAATCTGGCCGGCGGGCGGCGCATGACTGTTGGCCGATGCGCTGATCGCCGTGACCTGCATCGGTAAGTGGGTTGAAGTTTCCATGGCGGGTTCGATAAGTTTGGCCATTGTTTAATCCTTTAAATAATGAATGTTATAAGCCCCGGTTTTTACCGGTGCGCAAGGTCGGGTGTTTCCCTCAAGGCCATATGACGTCATAGCCAAATTCGTTTTTATTGCCAGACAGCTTCAGCATCGGTTTACCCGCGGCCTCCACTTCATCGATCAATTGGTCGTATTCATGTTTGTTGGCGTGACCCGCATGGGTAGCGGCTTCGATACGTGCGCCGCGACTGCCGGCTTGCGCCTCGATGTCGTATACCTTTGCGCCCTTTGTCAGGGCTGAGTTCAACAGCCAGATACGCTCTGCCTCCAGCCCCTTTTTAGTCACCGAAATCAATCCTTCGTAGTCATCGTCGGGAAACCAGGTGGGCGGCGTGTCGCGGGCCGCTGAATTGAAACTGTGGTTTTCTTCATGCGGGACCACTTCCAGGTTGCGGGTGTCCAGCGCATACAAAAACATTTCCGTTTGCCGCGCTCTGGTGCTTTGGTAATTGCGTTCATGATCCCAGGGGATCGGACTTCCCGCATCCGACCATTCGGAAGATTCGCTGCTGTCCGTATCGCTTGCATTGCTTGCATCACTGTCCGAATCGTCAGTGTTTCGTCCTGGGTATTTGTTGGTTTGCGAGTTGAATCGCAAGTACTCGGGATCGGGGGTTGAGGCGTACATCAGGCCCTCATTGAGGCTGAAGGTGGCGCTCATCGGCTTATGGGTGGTGGCGCCGGGGTGGTGCGCATAGCGAGGCAGCATGGCGCCGTCGTTCGCCACTTCGAACGGGGTGCGCTCGTCGCCCCTGAACAGAGCCGGTATGTCCGTTCGATACAGACAGTTGTTCTTGTTACGCCGATAGCCCAGTTTCGCCAGCAGCGCCTCGCGCAATGCGGGGGTCAGGCTGGTCTCGGGGTCATAGCCGTCATGCCGGGCATCACGCTTGAGATTCAGCTCATTGATGGCGTCTCGGCTGAATTGATCGAGGTAAAGTGGATTGCCAACGTCTTCAGTCATGCGTTTGTGCGCTAGTGCCCATGGCGGCAATGTCAGCTCGGTCTGCAGGTGCTGTTGCAGGCGAGACAGTTGGCTCGGCAGCAGGTTGTAGGATTGCAAGAGCGCCTGGCGTTCGTTCGAGGTCAGGGTCGGGTGCAGCCAGCGCAGTGAATCTCGCAGCAGGTTGACGACCGGGTCCTCCGTTACATTGGGTTCGACCCACTGTGGGGGCTTGCCCGAGGCTTGTGCTTCGCTGCGGAAGCGCTCGATATCCCGACCGTGAATCCCGTAGAGCTCCCAGATCTCCCGGTCGGTCCAGTGTGTCAGGTGGGTGGGTTGCGAGCCGAATCCTCCTGCGGGAGGGTCGACCTCAATCCAGTTTCCGTAACGATCCTTGAACGCAAACCGTGTGTCCGATTGATTCGACCCCGACCTTGGCTTGAACTCGTGATAACCCTGGGCATCCGGCGAGCGCATCGATGCGGTGTACAGTCTTTGATTGATGTAGGTTGGCGTGTCCGAAGATCGTGGTCGTTTCGGTACGACCATTGTCGCAGGCTGCTCGCTCGATGATGGCGCGGGTCGCTTCGTCGCGGTGCCACTGCCTGTCTGGAAGTCATCGCCGGTAACAGGTTTTTCACTGATCTGCGCTGTCAGGCGCCAGGTGGAACCTGTTTCGTTTTTATAAAGGATCGGGCCGGACGGATGTTGCTCCGTCAGTAACTTCATTCGATAGACACCGAGTTTTGCATCCAGATCGACATGAGCGGTCTGTAAAACGCCGCCATCGTCTACATCGACAAATTTGCGCCCGACGATGTAGCGCAAGCCGTCTGCATCCGGTGCTTGCATGCCGCGCAGAAAGTTCGCAGATAACCAGTATTTGGTCAATGATGTATCGCTCTGCGAAGAATCGGTTATTGTTCGAGTCGGCAAATCGGTTATTTCAATGGCAGGGTGGACAGGTGGATCAATGTCCGGGCGAGTTGCAAGACCATTATTGGACCTCAAAGGAGCAGTGGCGTCGGCAGGCCAGGTTCTATGGGGCACGAATATTGAAGTGCTCGAATCAGGCCTTATTGTTGGCTCGTTCGTTGATACCGGTTTATTCGGAGTTGTTACGGGTGGCTTGCGGGGTGTTTTGGGACTCATGGCAAACTCGCTTATAAAATAAAATTGATAAGTTATGTTGATCCGCCTGATGGCATTTTTGGTGAATATGAAAAAGCGATAAGTTAGTAGTTACATTGTTGAAATATGGATTGTGCGTGGTTCACGACAAAGTGGGTTTTAATGTAATTGATTTTTCAGGTCGTGAAAGGTGAAGACTTTGGAAGTGACGGGAAAATATGTAACTTCGATTATTAGTCAGGCGGATGTTCAGCGAAGACGCGGCCGCGTCGCAATCAGGCAACTCGCGAGATCAAGCACCACGCTTGTCGGAGAATTCCTTGAAGCGTGGCGAAGAAGGGACTCTGTTGCTGTGAGTCGATAGACTGGCGAACCCGTGATGTCAGTAGGCGTACCGCAACATTGCAGGGGGCAGATGACGCAAGGCGAAAAAACTGAACAATGCCAACAGTGCCGGCAGGATCAGCCACCAGACCTTGAAGGGCATGGCATTGAGGGACGTCTGGCGTTGGCTCAGCCACAAGCTCACGGCACACACGCACGCTGCCAGCATGGCGCCGGCCAGCACGTCGGTGGGCCAATGTGCGCCGAGATAAACCCGGGACAAGGCGATCGACAGTGCCGGCAGGCAGGCCAGCAGCAGCCAGGTCAGGCGCATACGCGGGGGCTGTCCGCGACCGGCGAGTACCCCAAGGGTCAGAAACAAGGCAAACGCCCCCGAAGCGTGGCCACTGGGCATGCTGTAGCTGGTCAAGGGGTCGCTGAGCACTTCCGGGCGTACCCGGGCGAAGAAGTTCTTGGTCGCGGTATTGGCCAGGGCGGTGCAGAGCAGGGTGCCGCCGGCAAACAGCGCCTGGCGCCATTGTCGGCACAGCAATAGCAGGCCGGTGAGCAGGGCACTGAACAGCAGCATGTTGCGGAACTCACCGATCAGGGTGAGTGTGATCGCGATTTCATCCAGCACGGGTTGGCGGTGTTCCTGCACCAGCGTCATCACGCCTTGATCGAGTGCCGTCAGGTACGGATAGCCGATGAACAGGCCGATCAGAATCAACAGGCTCATGCTGCCGATCCAGATGGTTGCGCGACGGTGGCGGCGCAGGCTGCTGTTGACGCTGAGTCCGATCATCACCGCAATACTGCCTGCGACAATTCCGGCTTCCAGCCAGAACCCTTCAGGCAATGGCAGGCGCAAGGCCGCCCCGGTGGCCCAACCCGGCAGCAGATAAGCCAGGCTCCAGCCGGCGGCGGCCAGCAGGCTGACAGCAGCGAAGCGCGGGAAGGGCATGTCGCACATCCCGGCGACCATTGGCAACATCGGTCGCAGCGGGCCGATGAAGCGACCGACCAACAGGCTGGCAATGCCGTAGCGCTGGAAATAGCTTTCAGCGCCGGCCATCCATTCAGGATGATGGCGCAACCCCGGTAGTCTTCGGATGTTCTGGTGGAAATGGCGCCCGAGGAAGTACGAGATCAGATCACCGAAAATCCCGCCGAGAAAGCCCAGCAACAAAGTTTCGCTCAGTGATAGCGCGCCGCTGCCGGCCAAAACGGCGACGGCGAACAGCAGCACGGTGCCTGGCACGATCAAGCCGGCAATCGCCAGGCACTCCACAAAGGCAACAATGAAGACCGCAGCAGCCAGCCACTGCGGATTGGCCGCCAGCCATCCGGTCACGCTATCGAGCCATGGGCCCATAAAACCACTCCATCAAAACTTCAATTGATCCCAAAGGATGCAGGCAATCTTCAGCAGCACTCAGTTCCCCCTTGTGGGATTTCATTTGTCGCGGATTTAGCGCATATCAGGGCCGCAAGAAATAATCCCGGCCTTCGACCTGGCCGCGTCGCAGCGGGTTGCGC
The DNA here is from genome assembly GCF_056402155.1 of Pseudomonas sp. P4_C1. Lineage (NCBI taxonomy): Bacteria > Pseudomonadati > Pseudomonadota > Gammaproteobacteria > Pseudomonadales > Pseudomonadaceae > Pseudomonas > Pseudomonas sp. P4_C1. Next base: position 103,336 of record NZ_JBFUHY010000008.1, on the reverse strand, counting down.
GTACACCATTGCGCGTAGGTCGCGTCGACAAAGCGGTACATCAGGTGCTCATCACGGCCATGGGGAATGCCCAGGCGTGTGGTTTGAATGATGTGCGAAGGCGCCGGCCCGGTGTCTTCTACCAGAAGAACGTCATGATCGAAACGCTTGGCATCCCACATCGGAACCTTCAACCCCAGTGCCTTGCACAGCAAGGTCTGCCCGGCGCAGAGTTTCTGCGATGGCCGCGCACGTCCTTGAGCATCGGGATTGTTCAGCAGCATCTGCGCAAGGCTCGCCGGCCCGCTGATTTCATCGACCCACGGATAAGCCGATTTGATCAGCACCGCATTGCCTGGCCCTTGAGCGCTGAAGTTCAGCGAATCGCCGCCACGGGCGTAATACATATAGATGTGGCCGCCATCCAGAAATAAAGCCTTACGCTTTTCCGTGTAGCCCAGCGAGGCGTGGCTGCCTTTTTCCGCGCAGTAATAGGCTTCGGTTTCGATGATCCGCGCGCTCAGCCACAGATCGCCGACCCGATGACGGATGACTTTACCGAGCAGATCCTGCGCCAGCATTTGCGCATCTCGGTCGAAAAAGGCATCCGGTAAGCCCAGCGGCAGGCGCTCGGCGCGGTTGCGAACGGTCAGATTGGACATGGCAGGCAACGTTTATCCAGACTGAAGAGGTCGTGATGATAACAATGCACGGCTTAATTGGGCCTGAACGCTGGCGAATCAGCGTTCATTTCGACCATCCGCCCGTCACCGCTGTTAGTCCCGGGACGCGACAGCTATAATCTGCCGCTTTCCTCTTTGCCAAGACCCCAGCAGACCATGACTGAGTCCGTTCTTGACTATATGACCCGATTGGGTCGCGCCGCCCGTGAAGCCTCCCGGGTCATCGGCCGTGCCAGCACCGCGCAGAAAAACCGCGCCTTGCAGGCTGCTGCCAATGCCCTGGACGCCGCTCGCGCCGAGCTTGCAGCAGCCAATGAACAGGATCTGGCTGCCGGTCGTGCCAATGGTCTGGAGCCAGCGTTGCTGGAGCGTCTGGAACTGACCCCGGCACGCATCGACGGCATGATCGTCGGTCTGCGTCAGGTTGCTGCGCTGCCGGATCCGGTCGGTGCGATCCGCGACATGAGCTTCCGTCCGTCGGGCATTCAGGTCGGCAAGATGCGCGTGCCACTGGGCGTGATCGGGATCATCTACGAATCCCGTCCTAACGTGACCATCGATGCCGCCAGCTTGTGCCTGAAGTCCGGCAACGCGACCATCCTGCGCGGTGGCTCCGAAGCGATTAATTCCAACCGGGCGATTGCCGCGTGCATTCAGCGCGGTCTGGCCGAAGCAGAGTTGCCGGCCGCCGTGGTGCAAGTGGTCGAAACCACCGATCGCGCGGCCGTCGGCGCGCTGATCACCATGCCTGAATACGTCGATGTCATCGTGCCGCGCGGCGGTCGTGGCCTGATCGAACGTGTCAGCCGTGACGCCCGCGTACCGGTAATCAAGCACCTGGACGGCATTTGCCACGTTTACGTGAGTGAACACGCCGATCTGGCCAAGGCCCAGCGCATTGCGTTCAATGCCAAGACTTACCGTTACGGCATCTGCGGTGCCATGGAAACGCTGCTGGTGGATCAAACCGTCGCCAGGGATTTCCTGCCGGCGATGGCGGCACAGTTCCGCGAAAAAGGCGTCGAACTGCGCGGTTGTGAACGTACCCGGGCAATCATCGATGCCGTGGTCGCCACTGAAGAAGACTGGAGCACCGAATACCTGGCGCCGATTCTGTCGATCCGTGTAGTCGACGGAATGGACCAGGCCATCAAGCACATCAACCACTACGGTTCCCATCACACCGATTCGATTGTCAGCGAACACCAGGGCGAAACCCGGCGTTTCGTGGCTGAAGTCGACTCCTCGTCGGTGATGATCAATACCCCGACATGCTTCGCCGATGGCTTCGAATACGGATTGGGTGCCGAGATCGGCATTTCTACTGATAAGCTGCACGCCCGCGGCCCGGTGGGCCTCGAAGGGTTGACCTGCGAGAAGTACATCGTGGTCGGCGACGGGCAGTTGCGCGGACAGGAGCCAGCCTGACTTGGGCGACTTAGACCTGCCAGCCCCGATCGCCGTCAGCGAGCCAGTGCCTTGCCGCATTGGCGTGCTGGGCGGAACGTTCGACCCGGTGCACATCGGCCATTTGCGTGGTGCGCTGGAAGTCGCCGAAACACTGGCGCTCGATGAACTGCGACTGACACCCAGTGCCAGGCCGCCCCATCGGGATACGCCGCAGGTGTCAGCCAAAGACCGTCTGGCGATGGTCGAGTGCGCGGTAGCCGGTGTGGCGCCGTTGGTGGTGGACGCCCGCGAATTGCAGCGGGACAAACCGTCCTACACCATTGATACCCTGGAGCTGATGCGCGCCGAACTGGCCGCCGAGACCCAGGTTTTTCTGCTTTTGGGCTGGGACGCTTTTTGCGGCCTGCCCACTTGGCACCGCTGGGAAGAGTTGCTCCAGCATTGCCATATCCTGGTGTTGCAACGCCCGGATGCCGACAGCGAACCGCCGGATGCCTTGCGCAACCTGCTGGCAGCGCGCTCGGTGAGCGACCCGCTGGCCCTCAAGGGGCCGAGCGGACAGATTGCATTCGTCTGGCAGACACCGCTCGCGGTATCCGCCACCCAGATCCGTCAACTGCTGGCCAGCGGTAAGTCGGTACGTTTCCTGGTGCCCGACGCGGTCCTGGCCTACATCGATGCGCACGGTCTCTACCGTGCGTCGAACTGAATAGGAGTGCTTCAAGGCACGTGGCAACAACGTGTATCGAAGCCCCGAACATACGAGCAAAACGAGTTTTATATGACGAGCAACAACGAAACCAAAGTAAAACGCAAAGGCACGTTCAAGAGCGCCCCGCTGCCTGAGAAAGTCCTCGCTGCCGAGCCGCCTAAAGGCGACGAGCTGGTCAAGATCGCCGTAGCCGCCCTGGAAGACGTCAAGGCCCAGGACGTGCTGGTGATCGATGTTCGCGACAAGCAGAGCATCACCGACTACATGATCATCGCCACCGGTACCTCCAACCGCCAGATCGGCGCGATGCTGGACAAGGTCCGCGAAGCGGTCAAAGCCCTGGGCATCAAGCCGCTGGGTGAAGAAGGCAAGGGCGATAGCGACTGGGTGCTGCTGGACATGGACGACGTGATCGTCCACATGATGACTTCCAATGCACGCCAGTTCTACGACCTGGAGCGCCTGTGGAAAGGTGCCGAGCAGAGCCGCGCGGCCGATGGCAAACACCACAGCCCTGAAGTTGGTCACGAGCACTTCAACAAGCTCAACAAAGACCAGGAATAAGGGACCGCTGTGCGACTGCGACTGATCGCCGTCGGTTCACGCATGCCCAAATGGGTGGAAGAAGGCTGGCATGAATATGCCAAGCGTCTTCCGTCCGAGCTGGCGCTGGAACTGGTGGAAATACCGCTCAATACCCGTGGCAAGAACGCCGACGTGGCTCGCTTCATCCGTCAGGAAGGCGAAGCCATGCTGGCCAAGGTCGGGCCGAACGAGCGGATTGTCACTCTCGAAGTCCACGGCAAGCCCTGGAGCACCGAGCAGCTGGCGGTCGAGCTCGATCGCTGGCGGCTGGACTCGCGTACGGTCAACTTCATGGTCGGCGGCCCCGAAGGGCTGGCGCCGGAAGTCTGTGCCCGGGCTGACCAGCGCTGGTCGTTGTCGCCGCTGACCTTGCCGCACCCGCTGGTGCGGATCCTGATCGGCGAACAGTTGTACCGTGCCTGGACCGTGCTGTCCGGTCACCCTTACCACAAGTAGCTCTGCCCTCATGTCCCAGCCGATCCGCATCAAGGACCACGAAAAAGACGCCCGTCTGGTGCGTGGCCGCGTCGTGTTCGGGGCCATTGCAGTGGTGGCGCTGATTGGCGTGCTGATCGCGCGCCTGTATTTCCTGCAGGTGATCCAGTACGAGTACCACTCGACCCTGTCGGAAAACAACCGCGTCCATGTGCAGCCGATTCCGCCGCCCCGTGGCTTGATTTTCGACCGCAATGGCGTGGTGATTGCCGATAACCGGCCGAGTTTCAGCCTGAGCATGACCCGCGAGCGTTCCGGCGACTGGCAGCAGGTGCTCGACGTGATCGTCGAAGTGCTGCAACTGACGCCCGAGGACCGGGTGATCTTCGAGAAGCGCATGCGTCAGGGCCGCCGGCCGTTCGAGCCGGTGCCGATCCTGTTTGAGCTGACCGAAGAGCAGATTGCGCGCATCGCCGTGAACCAGTTCCGCCTGCCAGGCGTAGAAGTGGTCGCGCAACTGGTCCGTCACTATCCGCAGGGTGCGCATTTTGCGCACTCGGTGGGTTACATGGGGCGGATCAACGAGAAAGAGTTGAAGACTCTGGATCCGGTGAGTTACAGCGGCACCCATCAAATTGGCAAAACCGGCATCGAGCGTTTCTACGAGCCTGAATTGCACGGCCAGGTGGGTTACGAGGAAGTCGAGACCAACGCCCGGGGCCGCGTATTGCGCGTGCTCAAGCGTACCGATCCGATTCCCGGCAAGGACATCGTCCTGAGCCTGGACATCAAATTGCAGGAAGCCGCCGAAGCTGCGCTGGGTGGTCGTCGTGGTGCGGTGGTAGCGCTGGACCCGAAAACCGGTGAAGTGCTGGCGATGGTCAGCCAGCCGAGTTTCGACCCGAACCTGTTCGTCACCGGCATCAGCTCCAGGGCCTATTCCGAGCTGCGCGATTCCATCGACCGGCCGTTGTTCAACCGCGTGCTGCGTGGCCTGTACCCGCCGGGCTCGACCATCAAGCCGGCGGTGGCGATTGCCGGCCTGGATTCCGGCGTGGTGACCGCTTCGACCCGAGTGTTCGACCCTGGTTACTACATGCTGCCCAACTACGACCATAAATACCGTAACTGGAACCGTACCGGCGACGGTTTTGTCGACCTCGATACGGCGATCATGCGTTCTAACGACACCTACTTCTATGACCTGGCCCACAAGCTGGGGATCGATCGGTTGTCGTCGTATCTGTCCAAGTTCGGCATCGGTCAGAAGGTTTCCCTGGATATGTTCGAGGAGTCGCCGGGTCTGATGCCGACCCGCGAATGGAAGCGTGCGACCCGCCGGCAGGCTTGGTTCCCGGGTGAAACGCTGATTCTGGGGATCGGTCAGGGCTACATGCAATCGACCCCGTTGCAACTGGCCCAGGCCACCACACTGGTGGCCAACAAAGGCATCTGGAATCGTCCGCACCTGGCCAGGACCATCGAAGGCGAGAAGCCAGTGGACCCTAACCCGATGCCGGACATTATCCTGCGCGACCCGTCGGACTGGACCAAGGTCAACCACGGCATGCAGCAGGTTATGCATGGTGCCCGGGGTACGGCGCGCAAAGCCTCGATCGGCGCGCAATACCGAATCGCCGGCAAGTCGGGTACGGCCCAGGTGGTCGCGATCAAGCAGGGTGAAAAGTACGACCGCTCCAAGGTCCAGGAGCGTCACCGTGACCACGCCTTGTTCGTCGGCTTCGCGCCGGCCGACGACCCGAAAATCGTGGTGTCGGTGATGGTCGAGAACGGCGAGTCCGGCTCCGGCGTCGCAGCTCCTGTGGTGCGTCAAGTCATGGATGCCTGGCTCCTGGACCAGGACGGTCGGTTGAAGCCCGAATACGCCAGCCCTATCAGTGCAGAGGCTACCGCCCGTGATGAATAACTTCGATCGCATGCTCTCCAGCGAGGATGTGATGCGTCGCCGTGCGACGCTGCTGCAACGCCTGCACATCGACGGCCCATTGTTGATCCTGCTGCTGACTCTCGCCGCCGGCAGCCTGTTCGTGCTGTATTCGGCCAGTGGCAAAAGCTGGGATCTGCTGGGCAAGCAAGCCACTTCGTTCGGCATCGGCCTGGTGTCGATGATCGTCATCGCCCAGTTCGAGCCGCGCTTCATGGCGCGCTGGGTGCCGCTGGGCTACGTGGTCGGGGTAATGCTGTTGCTGGTGGTGGACATCATGGGCCACAACGCCATGGGCGCCACCCGCTGGATCAACATTCCCGGGGTGATCCGCTTCCAGCCCTCGGAATTCATGAAAATCCTGATGCCGGCGACGATCGCCTGGTACTTGTCCAAACGCACCTTGCCGCCCCAGCTCAAGCATGTGGGCGTCAGCCTGATGCTGATCGGCGTGCCGTTCATTCTGATCGTGCGTCAACCGGACCTCGGCACTTCGCTGCTGATCCTGGCCGGCGGCGCTTTCGTATTGTTCATGGGTGGCTTGCGCTGGCGCTGGATCCTCGGCGTACTGGCCGCCGCCGTGCCCGTGGCGGTTGCCATGTGGTTCTTCATCATGCACGACTACCAGAAGCAGCGAATTCTGACGTTCCTCGATCCGGAGAGCGATCCGCTTGGTACGGGCTGGAACATCATCCAGTCCAAGGCCGCCATCGGTTCCGGCGGTGTGTTCGGCAAGGGCTGGTTGCTGGGCACCCAGTCGCACCTGGACTTCCTGCCGGAAAGCCACACCGACTTCATCATTGCAGTAATGGGTGAAGAATTCGGCCTGGTGGGGATCTGCGCGCTGTTGCTGATCTACCTGCTGTTGATCGGCCGCGGACTGGTGATTACCGCCCAGGCGCAGACATTGTTCGGCAAGTTGCTCGCGGGCAGCCTGACCATGACGTTTTTTGTTTATGTTTTCGTCAACATCGGTATGGTCAGTGGCCTGTTGCCGGTGGTGGGGGTGCCGTTGCCGTTCATTAGCTACGGAGGAACTTCGCTGGTGACGCTGCTGTCAGCGTTTGGGGTTTTGATGTCGATCCATACCCATCGCAAGTGGATCGCACAGGTTTGAATAAGGTGAAACTTTCAATGCAAGTAATGCGTGGCTGGGTGACTCGGTATGCGCCATGGGTCGGCCTGGTAAGCATCCTTGGCACCGTGCAGGAAGCGTTGGCCGGCGACTACGAAGGCTCACCCCAGGTGGCCGAATTCGTCGGTGAAATGACCCGCGACTATGGTTTCGCCGGTGAACAATTGATGGGCGTGTTCCGCGAAGCCGAGCGCAAGCAGTCGATTCTGGACGCCATTTCGAAACCCGCCGAACGGGTCAAGCAGTGGAGCGAATATCGCCCGATGTTCATCACCGATGCGCGCATAGCCCGGGGTGTGGATTTCTGGCGTCAGCACGAAGCGGTGTTGGCCCGTGCCGAGCAGGAATACGGCGTTCCGGCCCAGGTGATAGTCTCGATCATCGGCGTTGAAACCTTTTTCGGCCGTAATACCGGAAATTTCCGGGTGATCGATGCCTTGTCGACCCTGGGTTTCGACTATCCTCCCCGTGCCGAGTTTTTCCGCAAGGAATTGCGTGAGTTCCTGCTGCTGGCCCGCGAAGAGCAGGTCGATCCGTTGACGCTCAAAGGCTCTTACGCCGGCGCAATGGGGTTGCCGCAATTCATGCCGAGCAGTTTCCGCGCCTATGCGGTGGATTTCGACGGTGATGGCCATATCAACATCTGGACCAACCCCGACGATGCCATTGGTAGTGTCGCCAGTTACTTCAAGCGTCATGGCTGGGGCGCCGGCGAACCGGTGGTCAGCCGTGCCGATGTCCGTGGCGATCAGGTCGACGAGGGTTTGACCGCAGGAATCGAACCAACGAAAACCGTCGGGGAGTTGCGAGCCCTGGGGTGGTCAAGTCATGATGCGCTGCGCGATGATATGCCGGTTACCGCTTTCCGCCTGGAAGGCGACAATGGCTCCGAGTACTGGATGGGCCTGAAGAATTTTTACGCGATCACGCGTTATAACCGCAGCGTGATGTACGCCATGGCCGTACATCAACTGTCTGAACAGCTGGTCCAAGCACGGGGCGTCAAGTAATGCGGGCATTGCCTATCAATAAACCCCTGAAGTTGATGGCATTCGCCGCGTTGGCTGTGCTGGTCGCCAGTTGTTCGACCAGCCGCGCGCCAGCCCAGAAGTCCACCACCGCCGTGCGCTCGACGCCGGGGCTGGACATCAACCGTGCCCACAAGGATGGCGCGCCATGGTGGGATGTCGATGTGTCGCGCATCCCGGACGCCACGCCGACCCTGCATACCGGCCCGTACAAGGCCAGCCCGTACTCGGTACTGGGCAAAACCTATTTTCCGTTGCAAGAATCCAAGACGTACGTGCAGTCGGGTACGGCGTCCTGGTATGGCACCAAGTTCCATGGTCAGAACACCGCCAACGGCGAAGTCTATGACCTGTACGGCATGAGTGCCGCACACAAGACCTTACCGCTGCCGAGTTACGTTCGGGTGACCAACCTGGACAACAACAAGAGCGTGATCCTGCGCGTCAACGATCGTGGGCCGTTCTACTCGGACCGGATCATCGACCTGTCATACGCGGCCGCCAAGAAACTCGGTTATGCCGAGACCGGTACCGCGCGGGTCAAGGTCGAGGGCATCGATCCACAACAGTGGTGGGCCGCCAAGGGCCGTCCGGCGCCTTTAATGCTCAACGAGCCGCAAGTCGCGCAGAATAGCGCCCCGGTGATCACGGCCTCGGCCGGCACCGTCGAGCAATGGACACCACCGCCGCAGCAACACGCCGCAGCCGTTGTGCCCGTACAACTTGCTGACGCAAAAAAAAACGCTTCTGCACCAGCCTCTGGCCAGTATCTGCAGGTGGGCGCGTTCGCCAACCCGGACGCTGCAGAACTCCTGAGATCGAAGCTCAGCGGGATGGTGAGCGCTCCGGTGTTCATCAGCTCGATCGTGCGCAATCAGCAGACCCTGCATCGGGTTCGCCTGGGCCCGATCGGATCGCCGGGTGAAATCCAGCAGGTGCAGAACAGTGTGCGCCTGGCCAATCTCGGTTCGCCAAGTGTTGTGACTGAGTAAAACGTAGAACTTGATTGACGGTTCGTCTGCAGTTTTGGGGGATGAACCAGGTTGTTGGCTCGTCGAAGAACAAAAGCCCGGCAAAGGGTGGCTGGAGTGAGCAACTGAACACGCGATGACTCGTTAGAAAGTCATCTGATTAAATTTTGCCTTCGGGCAGTTTCCATTAGCGATTTCGAGAGACGGATGAACATCACCACCTTTGCCAAACGCCTGTGCCTTCTAGTCCCGCTGCTCCTCTCTCCAGCCGCCTTCGCGGTCGAGATGATGCCGTCGCCACCGCAACTGGCTGCCAAGGCCTACGTGCTCATGGATGCCAGCAGCGGCAACGTGCTGGTCGAGAACAATGGTGATCAGCGTCTGCCGCCGGCCAGCCTGACCAAGCTGATGACCGCGTACATCGCGACCCTGGAAATCCGTCGCGGCCAGATCGGCGAAAACGATCCGGTGACCGTCAGCGAAAACGCCTGGCGTACCGGCGGTTCGCGGATGTTCATCAAGGTCGGTTCGCAGGTCACTGTCAGCGACCTGCTGCACGGCATCATCATCCAGTCGGGCAACGACGCCAGCGTCGCGCTCTCCGAGCACATCGCCGGCAGCGAAGACGCTTTCGCCGACCTGATGAACAAGACCGTCGCCGACCTGGGCATGACCAACACCCACTTCATGAACCCGACCGGCTTGCCAAACCCTGAGCACTATTCGTCGGCTCACGACATGGCTGTGCTGGCCCGCGCGATCATCCACGAAGACCCGGCTCACTACGCGATCTACTCGCAGAAAGAGTTCTTCTGGAACGGCATCAAGCAACCGAACCGTAACCTGCTGCTGTGGCGCGACAAGACCGTCGATGGCCTGAAAACCGGCCACACCGACGAAGCCGGCTACTGCATGGTGTCTTCGGCCGTACGTGATGGCATGCGCCTGATCGCCGTGGTGTTCGGCACCAACAGCGAAGTGGCTCGTGCCGCAGAAACCCAGAAGCTGCTGACCTACGGTTTCCGCTTCTTCGAAACCCAGACCTTCTATCAGAAGGGCGCCGAGCTGGCTCAGGCTCCAGTCTGGAAGGGCTCCACGAACCAGGTCAAGGCTGGCCTGGCTGAAGACCTGACCATGACCCTGCCCAAAGGCCAGCTGAAAAAGCTCGCTGCCAGCATGACCATGAACCCGCAGCTGGTCGCGCCAATCGCCAAGGGCGACGTGATCGGTAAAGTCGAAGTGAAACTGGACGACAAGGTCGTGCACAGCGCTGATCTGATCGCTCTGGACGCTGTCGAGGAAGGTGGTATCTTCCGCCGCATGTGGGATAGCATCCGTCTATTCTTCTACGGCTTGTTCAACTGAATTTAGTGTGCACCTGCATGGCTCCGCGTTGATCTGGCGCGCAGCCATGCCCGTCGCCACGGCTTACGCTTACGAGGCCGTTACGCCATGACCGATACCGAAGTAAAGGCGCCAAAGATCGAATTCCCGGTCACTGACTATCCCGTTAAGGTAATCAGCGATACCGGTGTGGGCAACAAGGACAAGATCATCAAGATCGTCGAGAAACACGCCAAGATCAACGATGAGCGTGTTGACGAACGCCAGAGCAGCAACGGCAAATACACCACCATTCAGTTGCACATCGTCGCGACCGACCAGGACCAGCTGTACAACATCAACAGCGAACTGCGGGCCACCGGTTTCGTGCACATGGTGCTGTGATGTCTGGCGCGCTGGGCTTTCGCGAGCTCGGCCAGATGGCTTACGAGCCGGTCTGGCATGCCATGCAACGCTTCACCAACGAACGCGGCAGCGATGCCGCCGACGAGATCTGGCTGGTAGAGCATCCACCGGTGTTCACCCAGGGCCAGGCGGGCAAGGCCGAACATTTGCTGCTCCCCGGTGATATTCCGGTAGTGCAGGTCGATCGTGGTGGCCAGGTGACCTACCATGGGCCTGGCCAGTTGGTGGCTTATCTGCTGCTGGACGTGCGCAAGCTCGGGTTTGGTGTGCGCGATCTGGTCACCCGGATGGAGCAGTGCCTGATCGAGCTGCTGGCCAGTTACGGCGTAACCGCCGTGGCCAAACCCGATGCACCGGGTGTCTACGTCGACGGGGCGAAAATCGCCTCGCTGGGTCTGCGGATCCGCCATGGCTGCTCCTTTCATGGCCTGGCCCTGAACGTGGACATGAACCTGGAACCGTTTCGACGGATTAATCCCTGCGGCTATGCCGGGCTGGCGATGACCCAGCTGAGCGATCACGCAGGATCGATTGAATTTGCCGAGGTAAGTGCCCGGCTGCGCGCGCAGCTCGTCAAACACCTCGACTATGCTGAGCAGACGACCCTGACGGGCGGAATCGACTGATATGACTACTGATGCAGTGCAAACCATGATCCCGACGCTCGATGTCACCGAGCGCCCGGCCCCGCGTCCCAAGGTAGAAGCCGGCGTCAAGCTGCGCGGCGCCGAAAAGGTTGCACGCATCCCGGTGAAGATCATCCCGACTACGGAATTGCCGAAAAAGCCGGACTGGATTCGTGTCCGCATCCCGGTTTCACCGGAAGTCGACCGCATCAAGGCCCTGCTGCGCAAACACAAGCTGCACAGCGTGTGCGAAGAGGCGTCCTGCCCGAACCTGGGCGAGTGCTTCTCCGGCGGCACCGCGACCTTCATGATCATGGGTGACATCTGCACCCGTCGTTGCCCGTTCTGCGACGTCGGCCACGGCCGTCCGAAGCCACTGGACGTCAACGAGCCGGAAAGCCTGGCCATCGCCATCGCCGACCTGAAACTCAAGTACGTGGTGATCACCTCGGTGGACCGTGATGACCTGCGTGACGGCGGTGCCCAGCACTTTGCCGACTGCATCCGCGAAATCCGCAAACTGTCGCCGAATGTGCAGCTCGAAACCCTGGTCCCGGACTACCGTGGCCGCATGGACATCGCGCTGCAAATCACCGCTGCCGAGCCACCGGATGTGTTCAACCACAACCTGGAAACCGTGCCGCGCCTGTACAAGGCCGCGCGTCCGGGCTCGGACTACCAGTGGTCGCTGACCCTGCTGCAACGTTTCAAGCAGATGATGCCGCACATTCCGACCAAGTCCGGTCTGATGCTGGGCCTGGGCGAGACCGACGAAGAAGTCATCGAAGTCATGAAGCGCATGCGCGAACACGACATCGACATGCTGACCCTCGGCCAGTACCTGCAACCGTCCCGCAGCCACTTGCCGGTGCAGCGCTTCGTGCACCCGGACACCTTCGCCTGGTTCGCCGAGGAAGGCTACAAGATGGGCTTCAAGAACGTGGCGTCCGGTCCGTTGGTACGCTCTTCGTATCACGCTGACGAGCAGGCCAAGCTGGTCAAGGCCGAGCTGATGTCGTCCTGATTCTGCGCTGTGAAAAGTGCCCGCAAGGTTTAATCGGCCTTGCGGGCTTTTTTTGCCCGTCTGACAGTGATTTCGGCCCTTTCCTGCGAACGACGGGACGATTGATCCCCTTCTGTTTGTCGCCGTTCCTGACTAATGTGTGCTTGACGCTTCTACGCTGGGAGATCCATGGATGACCGCAAGACCTGACCCCACGCTCATGCCTCACACGCCTGTACCGGCGTTGCCGATGCAAGGGTTGATCGCCGTGATCGCGCCTGCCGGCCCTGCTGCGCTGGACACCGGCAAGGCCATAGCCTGGATGCGCGCACGTGGTTACTCGCTGCGGATATTTCCCGGGGTGTTCGAGAAGGATGGCTACCTCGCCGGCAGCGACGATGTACGACTCAATGACCTGCACGCCGCGTTCACCGACCCGGAGGTCGATGCCATCATTTGCCTGCGCGGCGGATACGGCACGCCTCGGTTGCTTGATCGCGTCGATTTCCAGTTGCTGYGCCACCACGCCAAGCCATTCATCGGCTACAGCGACATCACCGCGTTGCATTTGGCGATCAGCCGTTATGCGGGTTTTGTGACCTTCCATGGCCCGCTGCTCAACGCCGATCTGCTGGGTGAGCGGCTGCCACCTACCGAATCCTCTTTTTTTAACATGCTCCGTGGGCAATGCAGGGCCGGTAGCGTGCTCACGCATCCGATTGGCCGCCCGTTGACAACGATCGTACCGGGTGTCGCTCATGGGCGCCTGCTCGGTGGCAACCTGTCGATGATTGCCGCGACGATGGGTACGCCCTACCAGATCGATGCCGAGGGCGTCATTCTGTTCATCGAAGATATCAACGAGCCGCTGTATCGCATCGACCGGTTGCTGACCCATCTGCGTCTTGCGGGAACCCTGCACAAGCTGCGTGGGGTGCTGGTGGGGGACATCGCGGGAGTTGAGGTGGTCGCGCTGGAGCGCTTGCTCAAGCAGACGTTCGAGCCATTGCCGATTCCGGTGCTGTCCGGCTGGCGCAGTGGGCATTGCAACCCGAACCTGACGTTGCCGATGGGGGCGTTGGTGCGGCTGGATGCGGGGAACAAGGAGTTGCTGTTGGAACAGGATGTGGTTACCAGGCGCTAGATATTTTTCGCCTGTCAGGCAGTCATCGCGAGCAGGCTCGCTCCTACAAAGTTTGAGGTGTACGCAAGTGGCGTGATCACCTTTGAACCTGTGGGAGCGAGCCTGCTCGCGATGGCGGTATTCGCCATACGACAAACTATCGGTTACGCAATCCTTCCAGCAATTTGTGCGTCGGGTACCCATCCGCCGGCCAGCCAAACGACTGTTGGGCGCTGCGGATCGCCTTGCGCGTGTTGGCGCCAATGATTCCGTCGGCAGTGCCGGCATCGTAGTTTTGTGTGCTCAGCAGGTTTTGCAGCTCGATCCGCTCGGTACGGCTCAGTGGCAGGTCATCCTTTGGCCACGTGCCGCTGATCAGTCCCGCGCCATTGAAGCGTTCGGACAACAGGCTCACCCCCAAGGCGTAGGAGGACGAGTTGTTGTACTTGAGGATCGCCCGGAAGTTATCGAGCACCAGGAACGCCGGTCCACGGTAACCGGCCGGCAGCAGCAGGGCCGCGGACAATTGCTCGGAGCCGGCCGGGACCTGGCTGCCGTTGGGCAGCGTAACACCCAGTTGGCGCCATTCGGCGACGCTCTTGCGAGTCGTGCCATCGGCCAGCACGTAATTGAACCCGCCTGGCAACTGCACTTCGAAGCCCCACGGCTGGCCTCTCTGCCAGCCTGAGCTTTGCAGGTAATGCGCGGTCGAGGCCAGGGCATCAGCCGAGCTGCCCCAGATATCGCGGCGTCCGTCGCCATCGAAGTCCACGGCATGGGTGTTGTAGGTGGTCGGGATGAACTGGGTCTGGCCCATGGCACCGGCCCAGGATCCGAGCATCTTCTCGGGTTCGATATCGCCTTGTTGCAGGATTTGCAGGGCGGCAATCAATTGTGCGTGGGCGAAACCGGGGCGACGGCCTTCGTAGGCCAGGGTCGCCAGCGAGTTGATCACCGACTTGCTGCCCTGGAATTGGCCAAAGTTGCTTTCCATGCCCCACACGGCCACCAGCGCCTGACGATCAACGCCGTAACGCTGCTCGATGCTTTGCAGGATGTCGGCGTACTGGTTGACCAGCGACTGGCCTTTGCGTACCCGCAGTGGCGACAAGGCGCCGTCGAGGTATTCCCACACCGGTTTTGCGAATTCCGGTTGGCTGCGATCGGCACGAATCACACTGGGGTCGAAGCTGACATCGGCGAAAGCGCGATCAAACAGATCGGCGCGGATACCGGCGGCCAAGGCATCCTTGCGGAAACCCGCCTGCCATTCAGCGAAGGTCTGGGTGGGTTGGATGTCGAGGTTCTCACCGTTCGGAACCACAGGCGGAATAACCGCCGGGGCGGTGGCGACAGGGAGGGTCTGAAGCGGCTGGGCGTCGGCGGCGGTGGGTTTTTCCGCGCAGGCGACTAGCAAAACGAGGCTGGAGGCAGCAATCAATTGGCGCAAGTGCCAACGACGGGAAAGACAAAAGGGCATGCACGGGTCCAGGGAATATGGATCAGGTGCAGACCTTAACATGTTGAGCGGATGCTTGCCTTTCAGGCCGCCAGAAAGTAAGAAGCCTCCCAGCTGTCAGACTGGAAGGCTTCGCGGCGGTAGCTGCCTTTGCCCTTGGTGGGGCGTTCCTGGCGGCTGCGGAACAATGGCCGGGCAATGATGGATTTGGCCTTGTTGGGGCCATGCTTCGATGGCTTTTTGCTCATGATGATTTCTCGCAAGTGAGTGGTTTTTGCGGGGCAAATCATCGGCCGAAGTACAGGTTCTGTCTATAGGGGCGATGGATGTGGATTTTGTAGGAAGAAAGATCTCTTGATCTCACTCGGCAGGCAACGTCAATTTTTGCCCAGCCATCAATAACGTCAACCGGCTCAAGCTCATCCACGGCGAACCCGCAGCCTGGCCCTTGATCTGTGCGTCGATACGCTGTGCTTCGAGCAAAAGCTGCGCCCAGCGTTGGGCCGAATAGCGTTGCAGGGCTTTGCTCATCAACGGTTTGCGCTTGTCCCAGACCGGAGGTTTGGCCTGGCTGAAGGCCTTGTCCAGGGGCGTGCCCTGGCTGTATTGCAGCGAAATGTTGGCCAGCAGGCGCAACTCCCGGGCCAGGGCCCAGAGAATCACCGGCGGCTCGACGCCTTCACCGCGCAAGCCTTCGAGCATGCGCAACGCATGGGCCGCTTCACCATTGAGCACCGCATCGGTCAGGCCAAAGACGTCGAAGCGCGCACTGTCGGCCACCGCCGCCTGCACGGTTTCAACGGTGATCTGACCCCCTTCGGCCATCAGTTTGAGCTTTTCGATTTCCTGGGCGGCGGCCAGCAAATTGCCCTCGACCCGCGCCGCGATCAGCTCAACGGCGTCCTGGCTGGCGGAAAGCCCGGCCTGGGACAGGCGTTGGCGGATCCAGCTTGGCAACTGGGCGACATCGACTGGCCAGATCTGCACGAACTGGGTCTGCTGTCCTTCGACCAGCGCTTTGCCCCACTTGGTTTTCTGCGCACTGCCATCGAGTTTCGGCAGGCTGATCAGCAGTACGGTGTCGTCAGCCGGGCGCGAGCAGTACTCGATCAGCGCGGCGGCACCTTTGTCGCCGGGTTTACCGGAAGGCAAGCGCAGTTCCAGCAGGCGCTTTTCGGCGAACAGCGACATGCTGGCACCGGCTTGCAGCAGCGTCCCCCAGTCGAAACTGGCGTCGGCGGCAAACACCTGGCGTTCATCGAATCCCTGCTGACGGGCGGCGGCGCGAACAGCGTCGGCCGCCTCCTGGCACAACAACGGGTCATCGCCGCTGATGATGTAGACCGGCGCAAGGGCACCTTGCAGGTGTTTGGCGAGTTGGGCGGGGGCGAGTTTCATAAGAGAGGGCGAACGGGGCGCCTGAGCGCCCCGTAAGTCTTACTGCTGCGGCAGTTCGACAGGCGACTGACGCGGGGTATCCGCTTCAGCCTTCTTTGCCGCTTCCAGTGCTGCGGCATCAGCCTTGGCCCTGGCTTCAGCCGTCTGCTGCAGCTGATCCAGTTGACCTGGGCTCAGTTGTTGCAGGCGCAGCATCATGCGCTGAACCAGCTCGCGGCGGGCTTCTGTCCGGGCCGTTGCGGCTTCCTGGTCGGAACCCACCAGGTTGTTGCCGTCGTGCATGTAGATTTTCTGCACTTCAAGCTTGTCGCTCATAAGTGGCAGGTCACCGCGACCACGGATGTCGTAGTTCAATACGGTGGTCACCTGGTACTCGCCAGCACGACCGGCACCTGCGTAGCTGAGGATGCGTTGGCTTTCCTGCTCATCGGTCAGCACCAGTTTGTAAGGTGCGCCGTTGTAGACCTTGACGCCGCTGCCCTCCAGTACCTGACGCAATTGGGTCACGGTTGGGCCGTAAGCGTTACGGGCGCTCAGGTCGAGTTCCTTGATCGCCAGTTCGTCGGTGCCGGTGCCGCGCAGCTGGAAACCGCAGGCGCTCAACAGAACCGCGAGGCCCATCACCAGCAGATTGCGTTTGATCATCTTGTTGCTCCCCTTGAAACCATGTGGGCCGATCAAGCGGCCCGAAAGGTTTTACTCGGCGCCAGGCTCACCTGGCGCCCGATCCAATTAGCTGGCGACGATATTGACCAGTTTCCCGGGCACTACGATCACTTTACGGATGGTCAGACCGTCGACGAAGCGCAGGACGTTGTCGTTGGCGCGGGCGGCGGCTTCGACTTCCTCGCGACTGGCGCTGGCGGGCATTTCGATCTGGCCACGCAGCTTGCCGTTGACCTGGATGACGAGCGTCAGGCTGTCCTGCACCAGTGCGCTGTCGTCCTGCACCGGCCAACCGGCGTCGATCACAGGATCAGCGTGACCCAGTTGATTCCACAGTTCGTGGCTGATATGCGGCGTGATCGGAGCCAGCAGCAGAGTCACGGTTTCCAGACCTTCGTGAATCAGTGCGCGATCCTGCCCGGTGCCTTGCGCGGCTTTTTCCAGCACGTTCATCAGCGTCATCACCTGGGCGATGGCGGTGTTGAATTTGTGGCTCTGGCCGACGTCCTGGCTGGCCTGCTTGATGGCCAGGTGGATCGAGCGACGAACGGCTTTCTGCTCGTCATTCAGGATGGCGACGTCCAGTTTGCCCGGCAGGCCCTGGGTGACGTGGGCTTGAGCCAGACGCCAGACACGCTTGAGGAAACGGTGCGAACCTTCCACGCCGGAGTCAGACCATTCCGCGCTCATGTCAGGCGGCGAGGCGAACATCATGAACAGGCGGCAAGTGTCTGCACCGAACTGGTCGATCATCGACTGTGGGTCGACACCGTTGTTCTTCGACTTGGCCATCTTCTCGGTGCCGCCGATTTCCACCGGCAAGCCGTCAGCTTTCAATTTGGCGCTGATAACCTTGGCCTTGCTGTCACGCTCAAGCTCGACGTCCGCCGGGTTGAACCAGGTGTAAGCGCCATTGGCTTCGCGACGATAGTAAGTCTCGGCGATCACCATGCCCTGGGTCAGCAGGTTCTTGAACGGCTCGTTGGAGCTCACCAGGCCTTCGTCACGCATCAGCTTGTGGAAGAAGCGTGCGTAAAGCAGGTGCAGGATCGCGTGTTCGATACCGCCGATGTACTGATCCACCGGCAGCCAGTGGTCGGCTGCGGATTTTTCCACGAGGCCGCCTTCAAAGTGCGGCGAGGCGTAGCGGGCGTAATACCACGACGACTCGACGAAGGTGTCCATGGTGTCGGTTTCACGCTTGGCAGGCTGGCCACATTTAGGGCAGTTGCACTCGTAGAACTCAGGCATGCGCGCCAGTGGCGAGCCGGCGCCGTCCGGCACCACGTCTTCCGGCAGTACGACCGGCAATTGATCTTCCGGTACCGGCACATCACCGCAGGTGGTGCAGTGGATGATCGGGATCGGGCAGCCCCAGTAGCGCTGACGGCTGATGCCCCAGTCGCGCAGGCGGAACTGGGTGCGCGAGGCGCCCAGTTCTTTCTTGATCAGCGCCACTTCGATGGCGTCGAAGGCACCCGCGAAGTCGAGGCCATCGAACTCGCCGGAATTGATCAGCGTGCCGTACTCGCCGTAGGCGTCTTGCCATGGCGCCGGGTTGCTGTCACC
Organism: Pseudomonas sp. P4_C1; assembly: GCF_056402155.1. NCBI lineage: Bacteria > Pseudomonadati > Pseudomonadota > Gammaproteobacteria > Pseudomonadales > Pseudomonadaceae > Pseudomonas > Pseudomonas sp. P4_C1. Next base: position 84,860 of record NZ_JBFUHY010000008.1, on the reverse strand, counting down.
GGAACTGGTGCGCACGACCGATTTAACCGGCAGGTTGTACTTGTGGGCGAACTCGAAATCGCGCTCGTCGTGGGCCGGAACTGCCATCACGGCGCCATCGCCGTAGTGCATCAGCACATAGTTGGCGACCCATACCGGCAGTTTTTCGCCAGTCAGCGGGTGCTCGACGAACAGGCCGGTCGGCAGGCCTTTTTTCTCCTGGGTGGCGACGTCGGCTTCAGCCACGCTGCCGCCCTTGCATTCTGCGATGAACGCTTGCAGCTCAGGATTGTTCTGTGCAGCGAGGGTGGCGAGGTGGTGTTCGGCGGCCACGGCGACGTAGGTCGCTCCCATGAGAGTGTCCGGACGGGTGGTGAAGACTTTCAGCGTGCCCGCTTCGCCGATGGAATCGACGTTGTACGGGAACTGCACTTCCATGCCGCGGGATTTGCCGATCCAGTTGCGCTGCATGGTCTTGACCTGTTCAGGCCAGCCCGGCAGGTCGTCGAGGCTCTCCAGCAGCTCATCCGCGTAGGCGGTGATCTTGAAGTAGTACATCGGGATTTCGCGCTTTTCGATCAGCGCGCCGGAACGCCAGCCGCGACCGTCGATCACTTGCTCGTTGGCCAGGACGGTCTGGTCGATCGGGTCCCAGTTCACGGTGCCGCTTTTTTTGTAAATCACACCTTTTTCGAACAGGCGGGTGAACAGCCATTGTTCCCAGCGGTAGTAATCGGGCTTGCAGGTGGTCACTTCGCGCGACCAGTCCACCGCCAGGCCCAGGCTGCGCAGCTGGCTTTTCATGTAGGCGATGTTTTCGTAGGTCCACTTGGCGGGCGCTACGTTGTTCTTCATCGCGGCGTTTTCCGCCGGCATGYCGAAGGCGTCCCAACCCATGGGCTGCAGGACGTTCTTGCCTTGCATGCGCTGGTAGCGGGAGATCACGTCGCCGATGGTGTAGTTGCGCACGTGCCCCATGTGTAGCTTGCCGCTGGGGTAAGGGAACATCGACAGGCAGTAGTAAGTCTCCTTGCCTGGCTGTTCACTGACTTCAAAGGACTTTTGCTCGTCCCAGAACGACTGGGCGGCGGCTTCGATTTCACGGGGCTGATATTGTTCGTGCATGGCTACTTTTGAACTGAATAGGGGTGGCCTAATCCTCTTCAATGCAACGCTGGACGGTGAACACGCCACATTGGCGTTTTCGAGGCCCAGCCGAGCTGGAAGTGGAGTTACAGGAAGCGCCGTAGCATACATGACCGCGCTCTACCGAGGGAAACCCTGATTGCTGCCGCACGTCCTGCAAAAAGCGCTGCGAGGGCCGTTGGTCGCGGCGTTCAGCCGGTTTGTTCATGGAAGCTAAGCTCTAACTGGGGAGTAGGTCTTATCTTCCAATGAGGTGAGGGATGGTTGAGTCTCAGCAAAAAGCTACAAAACCGGAGCTGTACGAAAGGCTGATCGATCGTTTGGCCTTGGCCCTGGATGCGGCAAGGACCGCTGGCCGGTTGCGCGACGAACACCCTCTGGAACTGGAACTGCGTGGTCTGAGCCCCGCAGAGTTTGCACTGGTCAAGGCGTATCTGGATCGCAGTGAGCGTGAGACACACGGATGCTTGTCAGAGGCGGTAAAGCAACTCGACGTACCACGTTCGGCCAAGATTATCTGGCTCAAGGACAAGGCTCCCGGTAGAGACGCGGTAAAGGTCCGGTCTTTCCAGTTCAAATAGGGCACAGAGCCATGCTCCATGCATTTTTGCAGCATAGTCCTTGCGTAATGATTGTCGCATTGCGCTAACCCACTTAGGCTTCGGGCATCTCCGGGAGATGCTCAATGCCTTTTCGTTATTTCGTAAAACAACTTCTTTTGCCACCCGGCATTCTATTGCTGCTGCTTTTGCTTGCCTGGTGGTTGCGCCGATCCAGGCCAAGGCTTGCCGGTGCGTGCTTTGCGCTGGGCCTGGGGGGGTTCTGGCTGATGAGCCTGCCGGTGGTGGTGCAGTGGAGTGCCGGCCTGCTCGAGCGGGAGCCACCGCTGGCCCGCGATGAATGGGCCGTCCTGGGGCAACGCGCGGATGCGATCGTGATCCTCGGCTCGGGGCGCGAACGCGGTGACGTGGCCTGGGGCGCCGACCAGCCCACGGGCGTCGGCCTGGAGCGCCAGCGCTTTGCTGCGCGGTTGGCCAAGGCTTCCGGTCTGCCGGTGCTGACTAGCGGCGGCTTGCATTACAACACGCCGCCAAGCGAAGCGCAGATGATGGCTGACTCCTTGCGTGACGATTTTGGCGTGAGCGTGCGCTGGCAGGAAGGGCGCAGCCGCACGACCTGGGAAAATGCGCAGTTCAGCGCCGAGGTGTTGCTGCCACAGGGCGTCAAGCGTGTGGTACTCGTGACTCAGGCCTGGCATATGCCACGAGCGGTCTGGAGTTTCCGCAAGGCCGGGTTTGAGGTGGTGCCGGCGCCGGTAGGGTTTCTGGGCGGCGACAACGCGCGGCCACTGGGTGGCTGGATGCCGGAGTTCAAGGCGATCTGGCAGAACGGGCAATTGATGAACGAGGCGGTGGGGCAGATCGGTTATTCGTTGTTCTATCGCTGAGAGCTAAACCTTGTGGCGAGGGAGTTTGCTCCCTCGCCACAAGTGTTCTGTATCAATTTTTAGACGGTCTTGGCCATCCGGCTCGCAATCAGCGCCCAACCGAACAACAACACGCAGACAATGAGCAATGGCCACGAACGCCATTCCAGGTACGGCGTCAGGTTATGCATCGGCACCACTTCGCCATACAGGATGCCGCGCTCGAACTGCGGGATCTGATCGGTAATCTGACCGAACGGGTTGATCAGGCCGGATACGCCGTTGTTGGTAGCGCGGATCATCCAGCGGCCGGCCTCCAGTGCACGCATCTGCGCCATCTGCAGGTGTTGCAGGGGGCCGATGGAGGTGCCGAACCAGGTGTCGTTGCTGATGGTCAGCAGCAGGTCGCTGCGGGCGGCAAGGCTGGCGGCGAACTCCGGATAAACCACTTCATAGCAGATGAACGGCGCGATCTGATAACCCTTGGCTTGCAGCAGCGGCTGGTCGGCCGGGCCGCGAGCGAAGTCCGACATTGGCAGGTCGAAGAAAGCGATTAGTCCGCGCAGCATGTCCTGCAAGGGGACATATTCACCAAACGGCACCAGTTTTTGCTTCAGGTAAGTGCCGTCGCCTTCACCGGTAGCGGTGATGCCATTGAAGAGTCGCTTTTCGTGGCGTACTTCCATGCGCACCGGGACACCGGTAATGAACGCCGATTTACGTTCGGCCGCGAAGCTTCCCATCATGTTCAGGTAGCCCTCGGCGGACTCCTTGAGCACCGGAATCGCCGTTTCCGGCCAAATGAGCAGATCGGCGCGCCTGGAGCTGAAACTCATGTCGCGGTACAACGCCAATTGCGCGTTGAGCTGCGCCGGGTCCCACTTCATGCTTTGTTCGACGTTGCCCTGAATGGCGGCGACGCTCAGTGGCGGGCCCGACGGGCTGGTCCAGGCGTGGTGCTTGAGTGCCGTACCGACCAGCCATGGGCCGACCAGCAGTAATATACCGGCTGCGATGAAGCCTTTACGCCCTGTGCGAACCAGGCGCAAGCCGTTGTAGATCAGCGCAGCTGTCAGGGCCAGGGTAAAGGAAATCAGCCACATCCCGCCGATGGGAGCAAGCCCGGCCAGCGGGCCATCGAGCTGGCTGTAACCGGAATACAGCCACGGGAAACCTGTCAGGAACCAACCACGGAAAGCTTCCTGGCCAACCCACAGCGCAGCGAAGGCCAGTGCGTCGGCCAGCGGTGCCTCATTGCGACGCAGCCAGCGCGCCCAGATCCAGGCGGGCAGGGCAAAGAACCAGGCAATCGCCGCCGTGAAGAGCAGCATCAGGAAGCCGGCCAGCAGCATCGACGCGCCGCCGAAGTGGTGAATGCTGTAGTAGATCCAGCTGGTGCCGGCACCGAACAGGCCGAAACCGAAACACCAGCCGCGACCCAGCGCCTGGCGTGGGCTCAGTTCGCGCAAACCGGCATAGAACAGGCCGACGGCGAGCAGTGCCAGTGGCCAGATATCGAACGGCGCCAGGGCCAGGGTGGTGATTGCACCGGCCGCCACGGCCAGCAGGTTACCGGGCCAGCCGGGGCGGGTTGTCCAGCGCATTTCAATCCTTAGCGAGCAATGGGCGTCAGGCGAAGCAAGTGAATCCGACGGCTGTCGGCGTTCAGGATGCGGAAGCGGTACGGGCCGATTTCAGTGATTTCGTTACGTTTTGGCAAATGCCCGAACGCGCTCATCACCAGGCCGCCAACGGTATCGAACTCATCGTCGGAGAACTCGCTGTCGAAAAAATCGTTGAAGTTCTCGATCGGTGTCAGGGCCTTGATCAGGAAATCACCGCTGGGCAGCGGCTTGATGTAGCTGTCTTCTTCGACGTCGTGTTCGTCTTCGATGTCGCCGACGATTTGCTCCAGCACGTCTTCGATGGTCACCAAACCGGCCACGCCGCCGTACTCGTCGATGACGATGGCCATGTGATTGTGGTTGGCGCGGAATTCGCGCAGCAGCACGTTAAGGCGCTTGGATTCCGGCACGAAGGTGGCCGGACGCAGCAGGTCCTTGATGTTGAAGCTGTCGCCGTTCTCCTTGAGGATCAACGGCAGCAAGTCCTTGGCCAGCAACACGCCCATCACGTCATCGTGGCTTTCGCCGATGACCGGATAGCGGGAGTGGGCCGAGTCGACCACGGCAGGCAGGAACTCGCGGGGTGTCTGGTTCGCCTTGATGCTGACCATTTGCGAGCGCGGGACCATGATGTCCCGAACCTGCAAGTCAGCCACCTGGATGGCGCCTTCGACGATGGCCAGCGCTTCGCTGTCCAGCAGTTTGTTCTGGTGTGCATCGCGCAGCAGCTCCAGCAGCTCCTGGCGGTTTTTCGGCTCGTGGGCAAAAGCCTGGGTGAGCTTACCCAGCCATGACTTCTGCCCGTTGCTCGATCGATCTTCGCTCATAGCGATTACTCTGAATCCTTTGTTGTTTCGGTGGGGAATGCGTCGGTTTCGTCGTCCGCGTACGGATCGGGAAAGCCCAGTTCTGCAAGCAACGTTCGTTCCAGTGCTTCCATCTCTTCGGCTTCGTCGTCTTCAATATGGTCGTAACCGAGCAGATGCAAGCAGCCGTGAATCACCAGGTGTGCCCAATGGGCCCTGAGCTCCTTGCCTTGCTCGGCGGCTTCGCGCTCGACCACGGCCACGCAGATCACCAGATCGCCCAGCAGCGGGATGTCGAGGAACTCATCCGGCACATCGGCCGGGAATGACAAGACGTTGGTTGCGTAATCCTTTTGTCGCCAGGTGTGGTTCAGCTCGCGGCCTTCGGCTTCGTCGACCAGACGAATGGTCATCTCCGAATCGGCGGTGCGCTGGCGCAAAGCCAGTTCGCACCACTGGCGGAACTCGGCTTCGCTGGGGGCGCAGTCTTGGGTGGCGATTTGCAGGTCAAGCTCAAGCATCGCGGCGGCTATCCTTGGCGGCGGCATCATCGGCCGCTTTGGTTTCGAAGCGCTCGTAGGCTTCGACGATGCGCTGCACCAGTGGATGGCGCACGACGTCCTTGGGCTGGAAATGGGTGAAGCTGATCCCCGGCACATCCTTGAGCACTTCTATCACGTGGTGCAGGCCGGACTTGGTGCCGCGTGGCAGGTCGACCTGGGTGATGTCCCCGGTGATGACGGCCGTGGAGCCGAAGCCGATCCGGGTCAGGAACATCTTCATCTGCTCGACCGTGGTGTTCTGGCTTTCGTCGAGAATGATGAAGCTGTTGTTCAGCGTCCGGCCGCGCATGTAGGCCAGCGGCGCGACTTCGATCACCTGTCGTTCGATCAGCTTGGCGACGTATTCGAAGCCGAGCATTTCGTAGAGCGCGTCATAGAGCGGACGCAGGTACGGGTCGATCTTCTGTGCGAGATCGCCGGGCAGGAAGCCGAGTTTTTCACCCGCTTCGACCGCCGGACGTACCAGCAGGATGCGGCGGATCTGCTCGCGCTCCAGTGCATCGACCGCGCAGGCGACGGCCAAATAGGTCTTGCCGGTACCGGCCGGACCGATACCGAAGTTGATGTCGTTACCGAGAATTTCCTTCACGTAGCGCACTTGATTCAAGCCGCGGGGGCGAATCATACCTTTCTTGGTGCGCAGGGCCACGGACGGTTCGGCGGGGGAGTGGTTGTCCAGCTGTTCGACGGCCGATTCCTGCAGGAACAGGTGAACCATGTCCGGCGACAGCTCGGTACCCTTGGTTTCCCGGTACAGGCGGCGTAGGAGGTTTTCCGCGGAGGTGGTGTGTTTGGGTTCGCCGATCAGCTCGAACTGGTTTCCGCGATTGCGGATCTCGATGGTCAGGCGCTGTTCGATCAAGCGCAAATGCTCGTCGAATTGCCCGCACAGATTGGCGAAGCGACGAGCTTCAAAAGGCTCGAGGATGAAACGATGTGGTTCTATGGGTGCGTTCAAGGTCGTATTTAGCCGCCCTGGGGAAATAGTGATGAATCAAGGATAGCGCCAGTGGCGTGGGCGCGAAAGCTCTTATACAGACCAAGTTGATTCGCTGGTCTGACGCTATCCCTGTGGGAGCGAGCTTGCTCGCGATGGCGGCGTGACAGTCGATACCTTTGCTGAATGTCAGATCGCAATCGCGAGCAAGCTCGCTCCCACAGGGGTATGCGGTGTTATTGGATCAGCGAACCCCGCAGCGAATGCGGCTGCGCGGCATCGATGTGCACGTCCGCGAACTGGCCGATCAGGGTCGGATTGTCGCAGCGGAAGTTGACGATACGGTTATTCTCGGTCCGGCCCTGCAGCTCGCCCGGGTCCTTTTTCGAGTAATCGGTCACCAGGATCCGCTGGATCGAGCCGACCATTTGTCGGCTGATCTCGAAACCTTGCTGGTTCAAGCGGTGTTGCAGGGCATTCAGGCGCTCTTTTTTCAGCTCTTGCGGCGTGTCGTCGGCCAGATCGGCGGCCGGTGTGCCCGGGCGCTGGCTGTAGACGAACGAGTAGGAAAAGTCGAAGCCGACGTCGGTAATCAGCTTCATGGTTTGCTCGAAGTCTTTCTCGGTCTCGCCCGGGAAGCCGACGATGAAATCCGAGCTGATGCAGATCCCCGGCACGGCGGCGCGCAGTTTGCGCAGTTTGGATTTGTATTCCAGCGCGGTGTGGTTGCGCTTCATCGCGGCGAGGATGCGGTCCGAGCCCGACTGCACCGGCAAGTGCAGGTGCTTGACCAGTTCCGGCACGTCGGCGTGGGCCTGGATCAGGCTGTCGGAGAACTCCAGTGGGTGCGACGTGGTGTAGCGGATGCGGTCGATACCATCGACCGCGGCGACCACGCGGATCAGTTCGGCCAGGTCGGCCAGGCGCCCATCATGAGTAGTCCCACGATAGCCGTTGACGTTCTGCCCCAGCAGCGTCACTTCCCGCACGCCGTTTTCGGCCAGGTGGATGATCTCGGCAATCACGTCGTCGAACGGCCGGCTGACTTCTTCGCCGCGGGTGTAGGGCACCACGCAGAACGTGCAGTACTTGCTGCAACCTTCCATCACCGACACGTAAGCGCTCGGGCCGTCGATGCGCGGTTCGGGCAGATGGTCGAATTTTTCGATTTCCGGGAACGAGACGTCGACTTGCGGCAGCTTGCTGATGCGCGCGGCGTCGATCATTTCCGGCAGACGGTGCAGGGTCTGCGGGCCGAAGACCACGTCGACGTACGGCGCGCGATCACGGATGGCCGCGCCTTCCTGGCTGGCCACGCAACCGCCGACGGCGATCACCATGTCCGGGTTGGCCAGCTTCAGTTCGCGCCAGCGGCCGAGCTGCGAGTAGACGCGATCCTGGGCACGTTCGCGGATTGAGCAAGTGTTGAGCAGGATCACGTCGGCGTCTTCAGCACGGGCGGTGACTTCCAGGGCCTGATGTTCGCCCAGCAGATCGACCATGCGCGAGCTGTCGTACTCGTTCATCTGGCAACCGTGGGTTTCGATGTAAAGCTTCTTGGCCATGGAAAGAGTCATCACCTGATTCAAAGAACCGCACATTATAGGGAACATGTCCCGTGGTTCCTACCGTTGCGCGTCCGGCGGACGTGCTATAGTTTGCGCCCTCATTTTTACCCCGATGTGTTACCCGCCCACCATGACCAAACGTGAAGCTCCAATCTACAAGGTGATTTTCCTCAATCAGGGCCAGGTGTTCGAAATGTACGCCAAGCAGATCTATCAAAGTGATCTGTGGGGCTTTCTGGAAGTGGAAGAGTTCGTCTTTGGCGAGCGTACGCAAGTGGTCGTCGATCCGAGCGAAGAAAAGCTCAAGGCTCAGTTCGAAGGCGTGGTGCGCAGCTTTGTGCCGATGCATTCGATCGTGCGTATCGATGAAGTCGAGCGTCTGGGGACACCGAAAATCAGCGAAGCCCGTGGCGCGGTCGGCAATGTCATGCCGTTTCCGATGCCAATGCCTGAGAAGTAAATCTCAAGATCGAGTTGCCCCCATCGCGAGCAAGCTCGCTCCCACATTGGATCTTCCAAACGCTGGAGATCAACTGTGGGAGCGAGCTTGCTCGCGATGGGGCCAGTCAGATCAACACAGGAATCAGGGTAGAGGCGCGAAAGGCGTACGCCCGTCAGCGCTCTGCAACTCCATCAAATATTTACGGAAAATTTGCCCGAGCACCTGGGTGGCGACTTCGAGTTCTTCGCGGGGCATTTTTTCGGTGACTTCGTCGGCGGTGTCCAGTGCATCTTCGGCACCGTTGACCGCCGCCATCTTCAGCAGGATGTACGCCTGAACGTTATTGGCCGGCACGCCTTCGCCGCGGAAGAACATGGTGCCGAGCTTGAATTGCGCCTGGGCGTGGCCCTGCAGCGAGGCTTTTTCGAAATAGCTCAGGGCTTGATTGAGGTCGCGCGGCGCGTTTTTGCCTTCGTAGTAGAACTCACCCAACTCGTATTGCGCTTGTGCATCCCCTTCATCCGACGCTTTCTGGCAGGCGGCGAGCGCCTGTTCCAGGTCTTGTGGCTGGGTATTGAGGGTGCAGCGACCCATCGCTGGGATTAACAACGAGTTGCCGCCTGCTTGTGCGTGCGCGAGCAGGGGCTGAAGAAGCAACAGGCAGCCCAGTGCAAGGGTGCGGCCGGTGCGGTTCATGGGAATCGACTTACCTCTGAAGGGCGCGCGGACCCATCGAGGGATCCAATAAGCGCGCATTATGAAATAAGCAGGGGCAACCTTACAAAGTCTTTACTCGTTTTTCTGCTGCGCGGGAAATATATCACCCGTTTTGCGGGGGATTTTTGCTGAACGCGCAGGAATACAGGCGGGCGTGTAGGTGAAAGCTGACGCTGGCAATGGCCAACGTCAGCTTCAGGGGCTTACTTCAAGGCAGCGAAGGCGCGTTCGGCGGCGTCCAGGGTCAGCTTCAATTCAGCTTCGCCGTGGGCGATCGAGGTGAAGCCGGCTTCGAATGCACTCGGTGCCAGGTAGACGCCACCTTCCAGCATCAGATGGAAGAAGCGACCGAACAGGGCAGCGTCGCTGGCCATGACGTCATCGAAGGTGACGATGTCATCGGCGCCGCTGAAATACAGGCCGAACATGCCGCCGGCCTGGGTGGTCACGAACGGAATGCCGGCCGCATCGGCGCGCTGTTGCAGACCGTCGAGCAGGCGAGTGGTGTAGTCGGTCAGCTCGGCATGGAAACCCGGGCGGCTGATCAGGCGCAGGGTGGTCAGGCCGGCGGCCATCGCCAGAGGGTTACCGGACAGCGTGCCGGCCTGGTAGACCGGGCCCAGCGGAGCGATGCGCTGCATGATTTCGCGCTTGCCGCCGAAGCAGCCGACCGGCATGCCGCCACCGATGATCTTGCCGAAGGTGGTCAGGTCCGGTGTCACGCCGTAGTACGCCTGGGCACCGCCGAGGGCGACACGGAAACCGGTCATCACTTCGTCGAAAATCAGCACCACGCCGTGCTTGTCGCACAGAGTCCGCAGGCCTTCGAGGAAGCCCGGAGCAGGCGGTACGCAGTTCATGTTGCCGGCCACTGGCTCGACGATGATGCAGGCTACGTCCTGGCCGACTTCGGTCAGCATGCTCTCAACGGCATCGATGTCGTTGAACGGCAGGGTCAGGGTGTGTTTGGCAAATGCTGCCGGTACACCGGCCGAGCTCGGTACGCCTTGGGTCAGTGCACCGGAACCGGCCTTGACCAGCAGGCTGTCGGAGTGACCGTGGTAGCAGCCTTCGAACTTGATGATGCTGTCGCGGCCGGTGAAGCCACGGGCCAGGCGGATAGCGCTCATGGTCGCTTCGGTGCCGGAGCTGACCATGCGCACCATTTCCATCGACGGCACGAGCGAGCAGACCAGGTCGGCCATCTGCGTTTCCATCTCGGTCGGGGCGCCGTAGGACAAGCCGTGCTCAAGCTGTTTGCGCACCGCGTCCAGCACGTCCGGGTGGCTGTGGCCGAGGATCATCGGGCCCCAGGAACCGACGTAATCCACATAGCGCTTGTTGTCTTCGTCGGTGACGTAGGCGCCTTCGGCGTGCTTGAAGAACAACGGCGTGCCACCGACGCTCTTGAACGCGCGAACCGGCGAGTTCACGCCACCGGGAATGTGTTTTTGGGCATTGGCAAACAGCGTTTCGGAACGAGACATGGTCGGGCTCTCAAATCAGATTTTCAGTAGTTCGTTGAAGGCGCGGGCGCGGCGGGTCACTTCGACCGTGCTCTCGGCGCCAAACAGGCCATGCACCACCGCCAGCAGATCGACGCCATGGGCCACCAGCGGGGCAGCGTTATCCAGGGTGATGCCGCCGATCGCGCAGATCGGCAAGTGCAACTGCTTGCGGGCCTGGTCGAGCAGGTCGAGGCTGCAGGTCGGCGCGCCGGGCTTGGTGTTCGAATTGAAGAAGCGGCCGAAGGCGACGTAGCTGGCACCTTCTTTGGCAGCCTGTTCGGCCAGTTCGAGCTGCGCGTGGCAGGTTGAACCGATGATCGCCTGACGCCCGAGCAGTGCACGGGCCGGAGTCAGTGGGCCATCGGTCTGGCCCAGGTGTACGCCCACGTTCAGGCGTGCCGCCAACTCGGCGTCATCGTTGATGATCAACTGCGTCTTGTAACGTTCGCACAACTCGCGCAAGGCTTCGGCCTCACGCAGGCGGCGGGCGTCGTCACTGCTCTTGTCGCGGTATTGCAGCAAGGTGACGCCGCCTTCCAGCGCCGCCTCCACGTACTTGAGCAACTTACCGTCCAGCAAATGGCTGTCGGTAATGGCGTACAGGCCACGTAGTTTCATCGGGCAAGCCTCACCGCATTACAAATAGAAGTTACGAACAGAAATCCAGTGGCAAACGGCGCGGCACAAACTGGCCTTTGCCCAACTGCTCGGCATCACGCAGGGTGCGCCAAGTGTAGTTAAGCGCGGTCTGTACGGCACTGGCGAGGTTTTCGCCCTGGGCCAGACGACCGGCCAGCGCACTGGCCAGGGTGCAGCCGGAACCGTGATAGCTGCCCGGCAAGCGCTGGCAGGTAAAGGTTTCGCGCTGGCCGTCGCGGCTGTACAGGCGATTGTGGATTTCGGTTTCGTCGCCATGGCCGCCGGTGATCAGCAGGTGTTTGACGAACGGCAGCAGTTTTTCAGCGCACTCGTCCGCAGTGCCTTCAGGCAGTTCGGCGAGGATCCGGGCTTCGGGAAGGTTGGGGGTCGCAATGATCGACAAGGGCAGCAGGCGTTCGCGCATGGCATAGCCGACTTCGTCCTTGCCCAGGCGTCCGCCGCCGCCGGCGCGCAGCACCGGGTCGCAGACCACCGGCAAGTGCGGATGCGCCGAAAGCAGTTCGACCACGGTGTCGACCATTTCCAGGGAACCGAGCATGCCCAGTTTGACCGCCGCGACTTCGGAGTCGTTGAGCACGGCATTGGCCTGGGCCAGTACCCACTCACGGTCGAGGACGCGGAAGTCAGTGACATTGACGGTGTCTTGCACGGTCAGGGCGGTGACGGCCGGAGCCGCATGGCAACCCTGAGCTAGCAGGGCTTCGATATCTGCCTGCAAGCCGGCGCCACCACTTGGGTCGTGGCCGGAGAGACAGAGGACAACGGGGCGAGAGCTGTAGATATTCATGGTGCGCGAGCTTACCACCAAACAACGTTTTTCGGGTGTAGCGACATCCAGTCCGGCTGTTCCCTCGCCACAGTGATTTGCCTGCCTCTGAATGTGTTCTGGTGATGTTGCTGAAACGCCCGTCCTAGAGCCTTTGTAGGAAAAATTTCAATGGTGCTTAATGGCTATCAACGGCTATGCTAGAGTGGATCCAAACCAATAACAGGTAATACCGGTTTTACGTCTGCTCAAAAGGAATGGGGGGCTTCCTGACAGAACCGGACAGGCCACGCTGGGGCTTCAATGCACTATTTGCTGATGTTGCTGTTGTGTTTGCCCCTCCTGGCAAACGCCGTCGAGTTCGATGAGTTCACTCAAAGCCTCCCCTTGGGCCGAACCCTGCAGGTCTACGAGGACGCAGGTGGTCAGGCGACCATCGCGGATATCCGTGCGCAAGCGGCGGCCGGCAACTTCAAATCGCACCAAAAAGACACGCTCAACGCCGGGTACTCGCGTTCGGTATTCTGGCTGAAAATCGACCTGCATTTCCGTCCGGCCAATCCGGCGGCGCAACGGACCTGGCTGCTGGAATTGGCCTATCCGCCCCTCGATCATCTCGATCTCTATTTGCCCGATGCGGCCGGCAACTATCAGTTGGTCAGGCAGACCGGCGATGCCTTGCCGTTCGCCAGCCGCGAGATTCGTCAGAACAACTATTTGTTCGACCTGACGTTCAAACCTGACCAGGCCGAAACCGTATTCTTGCGATTGCAAAGCGAAGGTTCGATCCAGGCACCGGTAACCTTGTGGTCGAGCACCGCCTACCTCGAAGATCAGCCTGTGCGCCTCTACGTATTGGGGCTGATCTACGGCGTGCTGCTGGGGATGCTGGTCTACAACCTGTTCATCTACCTCAGCGTGCGCGACACCAGTTACCTCTACTACATCTTCTATATCGCCTCGTTCGGCTTGTATCAGCTGTCGGTAAACGGTGCGGCTGTGCAGTATTTCTGGCCGGACAACCCTTGGTGGGCCAACGCCGCGACGCCGTTTTTCATCGGCTGTGCGGGTTTGTTCGGCAGTCAGTTCGCCCGCAGTTTCCTGCAAATGGCTACCCACAGTCGCTGGCTTGACCGCTTGTTGCAGGCGCTGGTTGCGTTCGGTGCGCTGGTGGTCGGACTGTCGTTGATGAGCAGTTACGCCCTGGCCCTGCGGCTGGCCACGGCGCTGGCGCTGACGTTCACCGTGGTGATTTTTGCCGCCGGGATCTTTGCCTGGCTGCGGGGCCTGCGGGTGGCGCGGTATTTCATTATTGCCTGGTCGGCGTTTTTGCTCGGCGGCATCGTCAATACGCTAATGGTGCTGGGCTACCTGCCGAACGTGTTCCTGACCATGTATTCCAGCCAGATCGGCTCGGCCATCGAAGTGGCGTTGCTGTCCCTGGCACTGGCCGACCGCATCAACGACATGCGCGAGCAGCAGGCACAAACCCTGTTCGACGCCAGCCAGAAGCTTGAAGTGCTCAACCAGCAACTGGCTTGCAGTAACAAGCTCAAGGACGAGTTCCTTGCCACCCTGACCCACGAACTGCGCACGCCGATGAACGGCGTGATCGGTTCGCTGGAGCTGATGCAGACGGTCGAAATGGACCCGGAGCTCGAGCAGTATCAGCTGACGGCTGCGGGATCGGCGCGGGACATGATGCGCATGGTCAACGGCATCCTCACCCTCACCGAACTGCAGGCCGGCAAACTCAAGGCCTCGGCCGACACCTTCAGCTTGCGCGGCATGGTCGAGGCATTGCGCATGCAGTTCGAGGGCAACGCATCAAGCAAGTCGCTGGACTTCAAGGTCGATGTCGCGCCAGGTGTGCCGGATCGTTTGCACGGCGACAACGTCAAGATTGCGCAGTGCCTGGAATGTCTGCTGGATAATGCCATCAAGTTCACCAGGATCGGCGGCCTGGCCCTGCGGGTGACCGGCAAGGCCATTGAGCCCGACCGGCTGGCGTTGACCTTTGCGGTGATCGATACGGGCATTGGCTTCACTGATTTGGGGGAGGCCACGATGTATCAACGGTTCTTCCAGCTCGATGGCTCGATGACCCGTGAGTACGGTGGCCTGGGTGTTGGCCTGGCGATTTGCCGACAGTTGGTCGAATTGCTGGGTGGACGCCTGACGCATCGCACCGAGCCAGGACGCGGCAGCCGGTTTCAGCTGGATGTGGAAGTCGGGCTGCCGGTGGCCGAACGTCCGGTGATGCCGTTGATGCCCCGGGATTTTCCGCGCCTGCGCTTGCCTCAGGATTGTGCCGTGCTGTTGGTGGATGACAACAGCATCAGCCAGTTGGTGATGCGCGGCATGTTGCTCAAGCTGGGCTTTCGCGTACGTACGGCCGACGGAGCCGATGTTGCACTCGATCTCTTGCAGCGCGAAGTGTTTGACGCGGTACTGGTCGATTGTCAGTTGCCGCTGCAGGGCGGTGAGCCGGTGTGCTGCCAGATCCGCGCGTTACCCGGTTATGCCGAACTGCCGCTGTTCATGATGGCCCTGGGCGGCGACCGTGAGCGCTGCCCGACCGGCGCGGTGATTGATCACTTGAACAAACCGGTGAAATTCGAAGACTTGCAGGCCGCCCTCTACCGCCGTGTGCTCTGCTCGCAACAGGGTGAAAGCGCCGACAGTTAGGCGGATATGACACTTTGATCGGCCGAGGGGCGGTGCTTAACTGAAGTCCCTTGGCCGACCAAAGGAACCCTGTCATGAACCTGCATCAGTTCGCCGAAACCCACGAAGTCACCAACCAGCCACCGTCACTGGACGGCGCCAACCTGTACCGCATCGACTTGCCGTTGCAGGAATGGTCGCGGCGGTTCGGGGCCGGTTGGGCCGAATCGCGGATCGACGCCTACGGCGCGCTGGCCGGTGGCCCGTTGATGGAAGCCGGGTTCCTGGCCAATCAGAACAAGCCGGTGTTCAACAGCCATGACCGGTTTGGTCATCGCATCGACCTGGTGGAATTTCATCCGGCCTATCACCAATTGATGCGCACGGCGGTCGAGCACGGCCTCACCTCGCTGCCCTGGGCGCACCCGCAGGACGGCGCCCATGTTGCCCGCGCTAGCATGTCGTATCTGCACAGCCAGGCCGAAGCCGGCAGCGGCTGCCCGCTGACCATGACTTTCGCCAGCGTTCCAGCCATGCGCCTGCAACCGGACCTGGCGGAAAAGTGGCTGCCGAAAATCCTCGCTACCGAATACGACCCGCGCAACGTCGGCATGGCCCACAAGGCCGGGGTCACCATCGGCATGGCCATGACCGAGAAACAGGGCGGCACCGATGTGCGGGCCAATACGACCAAGGCGTATCCGGTCGGTGCCAGCGGTCCGGGCCAGGCCTATGAGCTGGTGGGGCACAAGTGGTTTTGTTCGGCGCCGATGTGCGACGCCTTCCTGACCCTGGCGCAGACCGACAAGGGCCTGACCTGTTTCCTGTTGCCGCGCCATCGTCCGGACGACACGCGCAATCAGTTCTACATCCAGCGCCTGAAGAACAAGCTCGGCAACTGCTCCAACGCTTCCAGCGAAGTGGAGTTCCGTGGCGCACTGGCGTGGATGGTCGGTGAAGAGGGCCGGGGTGTTCCAACGATCATCGAAATGGTCGCCATGACCCGCTTCGATTGCATGGTCGGCTCCAGTTCTCTGATGCGCCAGGCGCTGACCCAGGCCAGTCATCACTGCGCTCACCGTTCGGTTGGCGGCAAACTGCTCAGCGAACAGCCGTTGATGCAGAACGTGCTGGCGGATCTGGCTCTGGAAAGCGAAGCCGCCCTGGCCTTGAGTCTGCGCATGGGGCGGGCGCTGGATCATCTGGATGATTCGCAGGAAGCGAAATTCGCCCGGCTGGTGACGGCGGTGGGCAAGTACTGGATCTGCAAGCGTGCCCCCGGGATGATCAACGAAGCCGCTGAATGCATGGGCGGTGCCGGTTATGTCGAAGACAGCATCCTGCCGCGCCTCTACCGCGAAGCGCCAGTGAATTCGACCTGGGAAGGTTCCGGCAACGTGCAGTGCCTGGACGTGCTGCGTGCCCTGTCGAAAGAGCCGGGCGTGCTCGATGCGTTGTTCAGCGAGTTGGGCGATGGCCATGGCGACAAGCGCCTGGCTGCGCATATCAATCAATTGCAGGCGGCCTTCAAGGACACCAGCGACATTCAGTACCGTGCCCGGCAGTTGACCGAGGACATCGCGCTGGGCTTGCAGACCAAGCTGTTGCTGGAAGCCGGGAATGCGGTGGTCAGTGATGCGTTTATTGCCAGCCGTCTGGATGGTGGTGGCCGAGTGTACGGCGCATTGCCACGCGGCCTGGACGTGGAAGCCATTGTCGCTCGCTCGACCCCGCAAGCACTGTAGAGAACCTGTAGGAGCGAGCCTGCTCGCGATGACGGAGTAACATTCAACATTTGTGTTGGCTGATACACCGCTATCGCGAGCAGGTCGGATCGCCGCACCGTCGCTCCTACAGTTGTTCTGTGTATACCGCAATGATGCATTGCCAACACGCCACTGTTCCCGTGAAGCGACGATGCAGGCAAGATGAAGGTCTGCAAGTCAGAACACAGGATGCTGATCGTGACCGAAGCTTTTATTGTCGTTCAAACCGCCGAGCAAGCCGTGGACCGGCTTGCACTCTTGCACAATCGTGCAACCACCGCGCTGAGCCAGGCGCTCAAGCGCTACCTCAAGGACCGCGTCGAGCCCGATGCCGAACAGCGCTCGATGTTCCGCTATCCCGAATTGCGCTTGACCTACCTATGCCAGGGCGAAGTCCCGCAGACCACTCGCGCTTACGCCAAGGTTCAGTTGCCGGGCACTTACAGCGTCACCGTCACTCATCCGTCGGCTTTCCGTAAATACCTGCTGGAACAGCTCGTTCCGCTGATGCACGACTTCACCGTGACAGTGGAGGTCGGTGTCAGCCAGCAGAACATCCCGTATCCGTATGTGGTCGAGCAGGGCGATGAACTGGCTGGCTCCGGCGTCACTGCCGCCGTGCTGGCGCGGGTGTTCCCGAGCACTGACCTGTCGGCGGCGACCGACGGCATTGCAGACGGTTTGTACGATTGGGAAAACACCGATCCGCTGCCACTGGCCCTGTTCGATGCCGCCCGGGTGGATTTTTCCCTGCGCCGGCTGGTGCATTACACCGGCAGCGACTGGCGGCATGTGCAGCCGTGGATTCTGCTGACCAACTATCACCGCTACGTCGACCAATTCATCGTTCATGGCCTGGAGCAACTGCGCACAGACCCGCGTTTTGTGCGCATGGTCCTGCCGGGCAACGTGATCATCGAAAAAAGCATGGACCACGACGAAGCCGCGGCAATTGCTGCCGGTGTGGTCTGGCACCGCTACCAGATGCCGGCCTATCACCTGATCGCCAGTGACGGCCACGGTGTGACCCTGGTCAACATCGGTGTCGGCCCGTCCAACGCCAAGAACATCACCGACCACCTGGCCGTGCTGCGCCCGCATTGCTGGCTGATGATCGGCCACTGCGGCGGCCTGCGTCAGTCGCAGACCATTGGCGATTACGTGCTGGCCCACGCCTACATGCGGCGCGACGGGATTCTCGACCGGGTGGTGCCGCCGAACATTCCGATTCCGGCATTGGCCGAAGTGCAGCTCGCGCTTCAGCAGGCGGCGGCGAACATCACCGGCGAGAAGGGCGACGAACTGAAGAAGCGCCTGCGTACCGGCACCGTGCTGACCTACGACGACCGTAACTGGGAACTGCGCTGGGCCCAGGAACGGCCGCTGATCAACCTGTCCCGTGCCGTGGCGGTGGACATGGAAAGCGGCACCATCGCTGCCCAGGGTTATCGTTTGCGGGTGCCGTACGGCACGTTGCTGTGTGTCTCGGACAAACCGCTGCACAGCGAAATCAAGCTGCCGGGCTCGGCCAACGCCTTCTATGAGCGCGCGGTCAGCCAGCACTTGAAGATTGGTATCGAGGCTGTAGATCTGTTGCGCACAGAGCTCAACTCGCTGCACTCGCGCAAACTGCGCAGCTTTGACGAGCCGCCGTTCCGCTGATCGTTATCATGGTCATTTGACGGTCAGGCCACTAGCATAGTGAGCCCTGACCGTTAGATGCTCTCTTTGCCATGTCCCGTCCTCAACGCCCCGTTTCCCGCCGCCCTGGCGTGAAACCCTCTGCTTCAGCCCCGCGCCGTGTCGCCAAGGCACCGCCGACCGAGCCGAAACTGATCCTGTTCAACAAACCCTTCGATGTGCTGACGCAATTCAGCGACGGCGAAGGGCGCGCGACCCTCAAGGATTACATCGAAGTACCGGGCATCTATCCGGCGGGACGGCTGGATCGCGACAGCGAAGGCTTGTTGCTGCTGACCAACGACGGTCAGCTTCAGGCGCGGATCGCCGACCCGAAACATAAGCTGGCCAAGACCTATTGGGTACAGGTCGAGGGTGAACCGAGCGCCGAACAGTTGCAGCGCTTGCGTGACGGCGTCGAGTTGAATGACGGCATGACCTTGCCCGCCGAGGCGCGGCAACTGGACGAACCCGAGTTGTGGCCGCGCAATCCGCCGGTGCGCTTTCGTAAAAGCGTGCCGACCAGTTGGCTGGAGTTGGTGATTCGCGAAGGGCGCAACCGCCAGGTGCGGCGCATGACCGCTGCGGTGGGTTTGCCGACGTTGCGCCTGGTACGGGTCAGAATCGGTGACTGGACGATCGAAGGGCTCGATCAGGGCCAGTGGAAAGAAGTACCGGCGCGCTTATAAGGCGCCGGATTCGATCAGGCCGATCACCACGCTCTTGATGATGAACGCCGCTACGCCCAGGCCCAACACGAAAAACAGAATGAACGAGCCGAAGCGCCCGGCCTTGGACTTCTTCGCCAGATCCCAGACGATGAAACCCATGAAAATGATCAGGATGCTGACCAGACCGGTCATCATCCACTCTTCGAAAACGGCAGGATCCATCGAACATCTCCAGCGCGGGCGTGGCTAAAAGGGCGCGGGGCAGTATACGCCTGCGCGGGTTCGCGCTGTATTGACCTGCGTCGGTGTGTCGCAGTCATTCGTCGCCTGTGCCGGCCCTATCGCGAGCAAGCTCGCTCCCACAGGTTTTGTATGGATCGCGATAGTGCGGTCAACACAAAACCTGTGGGAGCGTGGCTTGCCCGCGATGGGTCCCTCAGCTACGCAGATGAGTCAAAGGTAGTTCGGTGCTGTTCAACACCTGGTTCAACACAAAACTCGAACGCACGCTGGTCACCCCTTCAATCCGCGTCAGATGTCCCAGCAGCAGTTTCTGGTAGTGATCCATGTCCGGCACCACGACCTTGAGTTGATAGTCGGCATCCATTCCGGTCACCAGGCTGCATTCGAGCACTTGGGGCAGGGTGCGGATGGCCGCTTCGAAGTTTTCGAAACGCTCCGGCGTGTGACGGTCCATGCCGATCAGTACGTAGGCCGTCAGGCTCAGGCCGAGCATTTTACGGTCGAGCAGGGCAACCTGGCGGGAAATGTAGCCGTCGTCTTCCAGTTGCTTGACCCGCCGCGAGCATGGCGAAGGCGACAGGCCGATGCGTTCGGCCAGCTCCTGGTTGGAGATGCGTGCGTCGCGCTGCAATTCCGCCAAAATACTCAGGTCGTAACGGTCGAGCTTGCTCATCAAACGGTCCTTTGTCGTAACTATTGCGGAGGATTATGTATCCGTGGTTAAAAATTGCGCAAGTGATGTTTAATTCAGCAATCTTCGCAATCCTCTGCCGGCGCTCCCGGCCTATTCTTATCACCAGAATCACTGCTCGGACAAACAGTCCAGTGCGGCTCGCCCAATCAGGCCCGCCGCGGTCGCCACCCCCACCGGGGATGTGCCGGCCCCCGAGCTACACACTGTCCAGAAGACGGCGTGAGGTGAGCCGGCGCCACAAGCGTCGAGCCAGGACGAAGTTCTCTAAGGGGAGGCCGACGGGTCTCCCCTTTTTCTTGCGTGGAATTTGCTGCCGTGAATTAAAGCGCGGCCCTCAATAAATAAGTTGCGTGACAGATAACCTGTAGCAGAACCGGCCACTGCTTTCCCAGTCTTATGTACAGGCCCTAGCACGCAATGAGGAAAAGCATGAAGTCGCGCATCTGGCGTTTGGCCGGCGTTGGTTTGCTGTGTGTCAGTGTCACCGCGCAAACGATGGCCGATGAGCCACAAAACCATGACCGTGATGGCGGGCAACACGGCCAGGGCGGGCATCAGGGTGACAATCAGGGCCATGGTGGCAACAACCAGCCGCGCCCGCAAATCAGCCCGCCGCAGAACGAGCCCCGTGCGCAGAACAACGACAACCGCCACGACGAGCACAACGGCCAGAATCAGCATCAGAACAACGGCCAGTGGCAGAACCGTCCAGTGCCGGATTTCAACAGCCGGGTTCGCTCGCCACCACCACCGCCGCAGTTGCCGGCCACTGACATGCCGATCCAGCCCCGTCCCGACACCGTGCGCCAGACCCAGCAGCCGCAGCGTGGTTACTACCAGGACCAGCCGCGTCGCAATAACTACAACCAGCGCTGGAATGGCTACACAGTCGCACCGTCCTATGACAATCACATGCAGGGGCGCTCGAGTGGATACGGTAACGGCTGGGGGCCAGGCCCAAGGTATCGCCCCGGCCAGATGATCGACCGCTTCCCCGAACGCCACTTGCGCGTGCCTTACCGTGGCATGGATTACTACTATTCCGGCGGTTACTGGTATCGCCCGCTCGGCCCGCGCTATGAAGTGGTGAAGCCACCGCGCGGGATTCGCGTCAGATACCTGCCCGATTACGCCCAGCAAGTGTTCATCGGCGGGGCACTGCTGTTCCTTGCGGCCGGTTCGTATTACGCCTATGAGGAAAGCACTCAGGACTACGTCGTGGTCGAGCCGCAGGTTGGCGAACCACCGGCCGGCAGCAATGGTTATGACGTGGAGGCGTATCCGGCCAACGGTCAGTCGACGGAGCAGGTCGGTCGGGATGGCTACGAGTGTTATCAATACGCGGTGCAGCAGAGTGGTTTCGATCCACGAACCGCTACCTACCAGCCAGACCCGTCGGTGGTGCAAGCCTACCGACAGGCCCAGGGCAACTGCCTGAGCAGTCGCGGTTATCAGGTGAATTACTGAGCCCGGGCGGCTTTCACCACTTCCCGCGGGTCGGCGTGCACCAGCACTTCGGCGCGTGGGTAGGCGTTGTGAATGGCCGCGGCAGCCTGATCGCTGATGCCGTGGGCGACTGACAGCGTCAGTTCCCCCGGCAACTCCAGATGCAACTGCACAAACCACTGGTTGCCGGAGATCCGCGTACGCAAGTCATGGGCACCCAACACACCGGGTACGCTGCACGCCAATTCCAGCATGTGCTGGCTGACATCCGGCGGCAGTTCTTCATCCATCAACACCGCAAAACTCTCCCGGGCGATCCGCACTGCGCTCCAAAAGATATAAGCGGCGATGCCCAGGCCAAACCAGGCGTCGACCTGATCCCAGCCAAACCCGGCCAGTACCAGCGCCAGCAGAATGCTGCCGTTGAGCAACATGTCCGAACGGTAATGCAGCGAGTCGGCACGCACCGCGTTGGAGCCGGTAGCCTTGACCACCCGATGTTGCAACATCAGCAAGGCCAGGGTCAGGGCGAGCGAGAACACAATCACACCGATGCTGATCCACGGCGCGCCGACCGGTTCGGGATGTTTCAGCCGATCAAAGGCCTGCATTGCAATCAGTACCGCACTGCCGCCAATGAACAACGCCTGGGCCATGCCCGACAACGACTCGGCCTTGCCGTGGCCGTAGCGATGATCGTCGTCGGCCGGACGCAGGGCGTAATGCACCGCCAGCAGGTTGAGCAATGAGGTGACGCCGTCGAGTGCCGAGTCGGTGAGCCCGGCGAGCATGCTCACCGAGCCGCTCAGCCACCAGGCAATGGCTTTGGCGACGATCAGGGTGCACGCCACCGCCACCGAGGCACGGGTCGCCAGCCGCAGCAGGCGGGCGTGTTCGGAGCTGGAGGTCATAGTGGCCATCGTTACTTGAAGAGTCCTTTTGCGCGCAGGGATTATGCGGCGGGTTGCAGGCCGAACATCGCCAGTTGCTGAGTGCTGCCTTTGCTCTGGATCAGGCGTGGATCGTCCAGCGGGAAGCTGCGGCCCAGTTCGCTTTCCAGAATAGTCTGTAACTTGCGGTTATCGACTTTGCCGTCGGGGCCGATGGCGTCCTTGAGTTTTTTCGGGTCGACCTGGGCGGTCTTGCCCGGTTCGAAGTAAATCGCGCCGGTGGCGAAGTCCACGGCAAACGCGATCAGGCCGGGGATGATGTAGAACAGCAGGCCAACGGCGTCGAGCGCGGCGATGGCCGGGTCGATCTTGCCTTCGATCTGGCCACGGCGATCGGGGTAGAAGATCGATCCGCAGGCGGTCACTTGAGTCAGCAAGGTTGCGACCAGAACACCGCCAATCAGGCGAAAGGGAGCACGCATATGAAATCTCCTGGGTAATCTCGAAACGAAACGTCGTCGGTATGAATTAGGACCGTGATTAACGCCACGCAGTTCGCCGTTATACTCGCGCTGGCAGGGCGTGCCCACAGTAAATTGCGGCCGCGTCTCACCCCTACAGAGATAGTTGAGGATGGACGTTGTTTTTTTCAGTTCAACAACGCGTAACGGCTGACACTTGTAATCGGGGTTCGGCCCTCCGGGCTGAAGCTGTGGACGCGCCATGCTGCGTTGCGGAACTTGGTAAGGAAACGACCCTTACCTGCGTCCCGCGCCTTGCCTGGCACGCCCACAGCTTCAACGCGACTCGCAATTTACTGTGGGCACGCCCTGGGGAGCCAGCATGATTTCTTTGCCGATCGATGAAGTTTTACCCGCCCTGCGTGAAGCCCTCGCTACACGCCACGAAGCCGTGCTCGAAGCGCCGCCCGGTGCCGGTAAGACCACCCGTGTGCCTTTGGCCTTGCTCAACGAGCCGTGGCTGGCCGGGCAGACTATCCTGATGCTCGAACCCCGTCGGTTGGCTGCACGCGCAGCGGCGGAACGGCTGGCCAGTGAGCTGGGGGAGAAGGTCGGCGAGACCGTGGGTTATCGCATTCGTCTCGACAGCAAGGTCGGCCCCAACACCCGCATCGAAGTGGTCACCGAAGGCATTCTCACCCGGCGTTTGCAGGACGACCCGGCGCTGGAAGGCGTGGGCCTGCTGATCTTCGATGAATTTCACGAACGCAGCCTCGACGCTGATCTGGCCTTGGCCCTGAGCCTTAATGGCAGGGAGCTGTTCCGGGACGATCAGCCGCTGAAAATCCTCTTGATGTCCGCCACGCTCGAAGGCGAACGCTTGGCCGGGTTGCTCGACGACGCACCGATCCTGCGCAGCGAAGGGCGCATGTACCCGGTGGCGATGCGCTGGGGCCGGCCGTTCCAGGCCGGTGAATTCATCGAGCCACGTCTGGTGCAGACCATCCTTGAAGCCTTGAACGACGAGACCGGCAGCGTGCTGGTGTTCCTGCCGGGGCAGGCGGAAATCCGGCGTGTGCATCAGCAACTGGCGGATGCGTTGGGCGATAATCCACAGGTTCTGTTGTGCCCGTTGCACGGTGAACTGGACCTGGCCGCGCAACGTGCAGCGATTGATCCGGCACCGGCGGGCAAGCGCAAAGTGGTGCTGGCCACCAATATCGCCGAAACCAGTTTGACCATCAACGGCGTGCGCGTGGTGATCGATGCCGGGTTGGCGCGGGTACCGCGTTTCGACCCCGGCAGCGGCATGACCCGTCTCGACACCCAGCGCATTTCCAAGGCCAGCGCCACCCAGCGCGCGGGCCGGGCCGGGCGACTGGAACCGGGCGTGTGTTATCGCTTGTGGTCCCAGGACCAACACGAGCAACTGGCGGCCYATGGCAGTGCGGAAATCCTTTCGGCGGATCTCGCCGGGTTGGCCTTGCAACTGGGACGTTGGGGCGTGACGCCCGGGCAGTTGGTGTGGCTCGACGTGCCGCCGGCCGCCGCTTATGCACAGGCCCAGGATCTGCTCGAACGCCTGGGGGCGCTGGAGGGTGAAGCGCTGACCCGTCACG
The DNA here is from genome assembly GCF_056402155.1 of Pseudomonas sp. P4_C1. NCBI lineage: Bacteria > Pseudomonadati > Pseudomonadota > Gammaproteobacteria > Pseudomonadales > Pseudomonadaceae > Pseudomonas > Pseudomonas sp. P4_C1. The sequence continues at coordinate 60,580 of NZ_JBFUHY010000008.1, read as the reverse complement.
GTCAGGCCATGGCCGAACTGCCGGCGCATCCGCGCATCGCGCATTTACTGTTGCGCGGCCAGGCGCTGGGTCTGGCGGAAATGGCCTGTGACGTCGCCGCGCTGCTCGGTGAACGCGATATCTTGCGCGGCGCAGGGGCGGACTTGCACAGCCGACTGGTATTGCTGTCTGGCGAAGAACGCGCCGCACGGGGTGCTCAGGGCGGGGTGCAACGCGCCCGGCAACTGGCGCGGCAGTATCGTGGTTACCTGCGCGGCAAAGCCTCGGAGCCGGTCAGCGATCCGGATCATCCACGCTGGCTCGGCGCGTTGCTGGCGCTGGCCTATCCCGACCGCGTCGCCCAACAACGGCGCGCCGGTGGTGCGGAATATCGCTTGGCCAACGGACGCGCCGCACTGTTCGCCGAGGCCGACAGCCTGATGAAGCAACCGTGGCTGGTAATCGCCGACCTTGGCAGTCGCCAGGGCCAGCGTGAAGAGCGGATTTATCTGGCGACGGACTTCGATCCGGCGCTGTTCGACTCCGTGCTGGCCGAGCAGGTGCGCTGCGTCGATCAACTGGATTGGGATGAACGTGAAGGGGTGCTGCGGGCAGAGCGTCAGCGCAAGGTTGGCGAGCTGATCCTCAGCCGCGAGCCACTGACAGGCCTCGACGAAGCCGCCCGCAGCCAGGCGCTGGTGAACCTGGTGCGGCGCAAAGGCCTGGAGCTGTTGCCGTGGACCCCGGAGCTGCGTCAATGGCAGGCGCGCGTCGCGTTGTTGCGGCAACTGGACCTCGCCGGCAAAGGCGAGAGCGAATGGCCGGACGTCAGCGACGCGGCGTTGCTCAAGAGTCTGGAGCACTGGCTGATGCCGTATCTGGGCAAGGTTTCGCGACTCAGCCACTTCGCCAATCTGGACCTGTCGAGCATCGTCCACAACCTGCTGCCGTGGCCGCTGCCGCAACGGCTTGACGAACTGGCGCCGCATCATTTGAGTGTGCCGTCGGGCTCGTCGATTCGTCTGGACTACAGCGAACAGCCGCCGATTCTGGCGGTGCGTTTGCAGGAGTTGTTCGGCCTGGCGGAAACCCCGCGCATCGCCGGGGGCCGGCAGGTGGTCAAGCTGCATCTGCTGTCACCGGCGCGGCGGCCGGTGCAGGTGACCCAGGACCTGGCCAATTTCTGGCGCAGCACCTACGCCGAGGTGAAGAAGGATCTGAAGGGGCGTTATCCGAAGCATTACTGGCCGGATGATCCGCTGGTGGCGGAGGCGACTGCGCGGATCAAACCGCGCAAGTAATCGCAGCTCCTATGAGGTCTGGGTTGATCTTTCGGATTTCGCCGTGAGTTGTTCGCGGCAATAGTCCGCGAACAACTGCGCCGGCTTGGTCAGTTGCCCACGCTTGAGCCATGCCGCCACCAGCCCCGAACCGGTGACGTCTTCGGCGATGTCCACGCACACCACTTTCTGCCCGTCGTAGGTGCACTCCGAGTGCGGCTTGGTCACCAGAATCGAAAAACCAAAGCCCTGGCCAACCATGCCGCGCACCATCTCGATGGATGGCGAGCTGAAGGCGATGCGTGGGGTCAGTCCGAGCTCATCGAACAGACTGACGAAGTAGGTCCGGCTCGGCTGCACGTCCAGAAGAATCATCGGCTCCAGGCACAGATCCCGCAGCGACACTTGTGCCTGTTGGGCAAAGCGGTGATCCGCCGGTAGTAATGCGTAAGGTCGTTGCGCCGGCATCAGCGGTTCGGTTTCGATGGTGCCGTCCAGATCGTGCTCGTAAAGGATCGCCAGATCGAAGGCACCAGAAGTCAGGCCCTGCACCAGCTCTTGCTGCTCGCCGTCGCGGATGCGGATTTCCACCCCCGGGTACAACGCCGAAAACCCGGCGATCAATTGCGGCAGGTACAGCGGCGCGACGGTTTCGAAGCAGCCAATATCAATCTGCCCGGAGACCACGTCGTTATCGGCCAGGGCGTTTTGTTCGAACTCCCTGGCCATGCGCAACAGTTCCTGGGCCTTGCGATAGAAGCGCGCACCGCTGGGGGTCAACGACACGCCCTGGGCGTGATGGCGGATCAGCAGTTGCACACCGAAGCTGTCTTCCAGCCCTTTGATGGCCGTGGAGATCGAAGGCTGGGCGATGTACAGCTTGCGCGAGGCCTCGGCGACGCTGCCGCATTCAACAGTGGTGATGAAATATTTCAGTTGACGCAGATTGTAGGCAGCCACAGCAAACCTCGGGGGAGAACGGATCAGGCATCCGGGCAATTTGCGCGCCACCCCTATCCGCTCGGGCAGCGATTTGTTGTGGTTGAACAATAACCACATGCTGCACCAGAAGGGAGATTGGCTACGTAGTTTTTTCTTGGCCTGCGAACACATTTTTACTGGTTTTCCACTGCTTGGGCCTGAGCGACTATCCAATACACAAGAATGTCCTCTGGAGCATCTGAACGTGTTCGAGCTTGAGTATTGGCAACGCAAGGCCGCTTCCCTGCGGTTTCCCGACCAGGCTGTGATCAACGGCCAGCGCCGTGCGGCGCAGTCGGGGCAGACTTTCGCCGCGATCAACCCCGCTACCGGGCAATGCCTGGCCAACGTTGCCGCTTGCGGCGAAGAAGACGTGAATGCGGCGGTGCGTAATGCGCGGCAGGTCTTCGAGGCGGGCACCTGGGCGGCGCGCTCACCGACCGAACGCAAGCAAGTGCTGTTGCGCCTGGCCGACTTGATCCTCGAAAACCGTGAAGAGCTGGCACTGCTCGATTCACTGAACATGGGTAAACCAGTCGCCGATGCCTACAACATCGACGTGCCGGGTGCCGCTGGGGTGTTGCGCTGGTACGCCGAAAGCCTCGACAAACTCTACGATCAGGTCGCGCCGAGCGCGCAGAACGTGCTGGCGACCATCACCCGCGAAACCCTCGGCGTGGTGGCGGCCGTGGTGCCGTGGAATTTCCCCCTGGACATGGCGGCGTGGAAACTCGCGCCGGCCCTGGCCGCCGGCAACTCGGTGATCCTCAAACCGGCCGAGCAGTCGCCGTTTTCCGCCCTGCGTCTGGCTGAGCTGGCGCTGGAGGCGGGTCTTCCTCCAGGTGTACTCAACGTGCTGCCGGGCCTCGGCGAGCAGACCGGCAAGGCTCTGGGTCTGCACCCGGACGTCGATTGCCTGGTGTTCACCGGCTCCACCGAAGTCGGCAAATATTTCATGCAGTACTCGGCCCAGTCGAACCTCAAGCAGGTGTGGCTGGAGTGCGGCGGCAAGAGCGCCAACCTGGTGTTCGCCGATTGCCAGGACCTGGATCTGGCGGCCGAGAAAGCCGCATTCGGCATCTTCTTCAATCAGGGCGAAGTCTGCTCGGCCAACTCGCGATTGCTGGTGCAACGCTCGATTCATGACGAGTTCGTCGAACGCCTGAAGGCCCAGGCCGAGCGCTGGTTGCCGGGGGATCCGCTGGACCCGTCGAGCGCCGCCGGAGCCATCGTCGACAGCCGTCAGACCGCGCGCATCATGAAGTTTATCCAGCAGGCCGAACAGCAAGGCGCGACCAGGATCTGTGGCGGTCGGCAGTCGATTTTCAACGGCTCGGACAACTTCATCCAGCCGACGATTTTCACCGGTGTGACCCCGGATATGCCGCTGTTTCGCGATGAAGTGTTTGGCCCGGTGCTGGCGATTACGCCATTCGACGATGAGGCCCACGCCTTGCACTTGGCCAACGACAGCGTCTACGGCTTGGCGGCCTCGCTGTGGACCGACGACCTCAATCGCGCCCACCGTGTGGCGCGACAATTGCGGGCCGGAACGGTGTCGGTCAATAGCGTCGACGCACTGGACGTGACCGTGCCTTTTGGCGGTGGCAAGCAGTCGGGTTTCGGCCGCGACCTGTCCCTGCATTCATTCGATAAATACACCCAGTTGAAGACCACCTGGTTTCAATTGCGCTGATAACAAAACGGAGAACTGGCGATGACCACACCACGTGACACCCGCGACTACCAGGCCGCCGACGCTGCGCACCACATTCATGCGTTCGTCGATCAGAAAGCCCTCAACGACGAGGGGCCACGGGTGATGGTCCGTGGCGAGCGCCTGCACCTGTGGGACAACGATGGCCGGCGTTACCTCGACGGCATGTCCGGGCTGTGGTGCACCAACCTCGGTTATGGGCGCAAGGACCTGGCCGCCGCGGCGAGCCGGCAGCTGGAACAGCTGCCGTACTACAACATGTTTTTCCACACCACCCACCCGCAGGTGATCGAGCTGTCCGAGCTGCTGTTCAGCCTGCTGCCGGGTCACTACAGCCACGCGATCTACACCAACTCCGGCTCCGAAGCCAACGAGGTGTTGATCCGCACGGTGCGTCGCTATTGGCAGGTGCTCGGCAAGCCCGAGAAGAAAATCATGATCGGCCGCTGGAACGGATACCACGGTTCGACCCTGGCCGCGACGGCGCTGGGCGGCATGAAGTTCATGCACGAAATGGGCGGCATGATTCCGGACATCGAGCACATCGACGAGCCGTATTTCTTCGCCCACGAAGGCAACCTGACGCCGGCCGAATTCGGTCTGCGCGCGGCACAGCAACTGGAAACGAAAATTCTCGAACTGGGCGCGGACAAGGTCGCGGGTTTCATCGCCGAACCGTTCCAGGGTGCCGGCGGCATGATCTTCCCACCCGAAAGCTACTGGCCGGAAATCCAGCGCATCTGCCGCAAGTACGACGTGCTGCTGTGCGCCGATGAAGTGATCGGCGGCTTCGGTCGTACCGGCGAATGGTTCGCCCACGAGTACTTCGGTTTCGAGCCGGACACCCTGTCCATCGCCAAGGGGCTGACCTCGGGCTACATTCCCATGGGCGGCTTGATCCTGTCGAAAAAAATGGCCTCGGTGCTGGTGGAACAGGGCGGCGTGTTTGCCCACGGCCTGACCTATTCCGGGCATCCGGTGGCGGCGGCGGTGGCGATTGCCAACCTCAAGGCGCTACGTGATGAAGGCGTGGTGACGCGGGTCAAGGATGACATTGGTCCGTACCTGCAACAGTGCCTGCGCGAAGTGTTCGGCAAGCACCCGCTGGTGGGCGATATCCAGGGCACCGGCATGGTCGCGGCGCTGCAACTGGCCGAAGACAAAAACAGCCGCAAGCGTTTCGCCAACGAGAACGACATCGCCTGGCGCTGCCGTACGATTGGTTTTGAGGAGGGCGTGATCATTCGCTCCACACTGGGCCGGATGATCATGGCGCCGGCCTTGATTGCCAGCCGTGAAGAGATTGATGAACTGATCGGCAAGACCTTGAAAGCGGTGGATCGAACGGCGCAGGAATACGGCCGGCTCTGATCTTGCTGGAAGGTCCTGCGGACCTTATCGCGAGCAGGCTCGCTCCTACATTGGATTTGTGTCGATCATCGGTAATGAGGGCGACATAGACCCCTGTAGGAGCGAGCCTGCTCGCGATTGCTTTTGTCGAATCAACATACTTCTCAAGTCTTGCACCCACCTCGGGCATCCCCGCCCACAGCGCCCTTTAGCAGTGCGCGCTAACGAGTTTTTTCATCGTTCGCATCCACATATTTCCTCATTTTCCTAATCCCGCCCTTGGGCCAACATCGATCTCCCCAGCCAGCCCAATGCTGCACACCAAAGGGTCCATCAGAGACCACAGGCCGCAGCTGCTTCAGGGCCACTGGCCGTACTGCCCATGACAAAACTAAATCAACAGCTTTGGGAGTGCTCCATGATCAAGTCCTTGCTTACCCGCGTTGCCCATCCACTGGCGGTCACCGCCATCGCCGCGACGGTCGCCACTAGCGCCCAGGCCGGCACCCTGTCCATCGGTCATACCACCTGGGTCGGCTACGGCACCCTGTACCTGGCCCAGGACCTTGGCTACTTCAAGGAAAACGGTTTGACCGTCGAGTTGCCGGTGGTCGAGGAAGCGGCGATGTACATGGCCGCGCAAGCTTCTGGTGAGTTGTCCGGCTCGGCGTCGACCATCGACGAGGTGCTCAAGTACCGTCCGCAATTCTGCTTCAAGGCCGTGGCCGCGCTGGATGACAGCCATGGTGGCGACGGCGTGCTGGTAGGCAAGGACGTCAAGAGCCTGCAGGAGCTCAAGGGCAAGGCCGTTGCGGTCAACGAAGGTTCGACCTCGCAGTTCTGGCTCTCGTATCTGCTGAAAAAACACGGCATGAGCATGAGCGACATCACCGTGCAGAACATGACGGCCGACGACGCCGCCACCGCGTTCATCGCCGGTCGCGTACCGGCTGCCGTGACCTGGGAGCCGCACCTGTCGATGGTTCGCGACAAGCAGCAGGGCAAGGTGCTGATCGACAGCAGCAGCACACCGGGGGTGATCGTCGACGTGGTCGCACTGAACTGCACCGTGATCGAAAAGCAGCCGGAAGACGTCAAGGCTCTGGTGGCCGGTTTGTACAAAGCCGTGCAGTACACCAAGGATCATCCACAGGAAGCCTACAAAATCATGGCCAAGGGCGTTGGCGGTTACCTGGCCGATCCGAAGGAGCTGGAAGCCGCCGCCCAGGGCGTGCGTTTCTACGATCAGGCCATGAGCGAAAAACTCCTGGGCTCGCCGGGCAAACCGGGTGACAGCGCACCGCTGATCAAACTGGCCAACGAGACCGCCAGCGAGCTGCAAGGCAAGCCCTACAACGTCAGCAATGACGACCTCATCGACAACCGCTTCGTCACCCCGCTCTAGGAGGCTGCATGTTCAAGCGCAATTCATGGCTGAGCCGCTGCATCACGCCCAAGACCGGTCTGCCGGTCTCGGTGATCTGGAGCGCGAGCGGTCTTGCCTGGGTGCTGTTGGTCGGCCTGTGGGCCGGCTTGTCCTACGGTGGCGTGGTGCCGGGCATGTTCCTGCCGACGCCGGGTGCGGTGGTCGAGGCCGCTGTGCGCCTCGGTCGCGACGGCACACTCGGCCAGCATGTGTGGGCCAGCGTCGAAGTGGTGATGGTCGGCTTCATCCTGTCGTCCCTGGTGGCAGTGCCGCTGGGTTTGCTGATGGGCAGCTTCCGCATCGTCCAGGCCTTTCTTGAGCCGCTGGTGAATTTCATTCGTTACCTGCCGGTGACCTCGTTCGTGCCGCTGTTCATCCTGTGGATCGGCATCGGTCTGGAGCAGCGGGTGTCGGTGATCATTTTCGGCGTGTTCTTCCAGCAACTGGTGATGATCGCGGACGTGTCCAAAGGCATCTCCAAGGACCTGATCAACGCCTCCTATACCCTCGGTTCGAACCGTCGTGACGCGGTGCTGCATGTGATCGCCCCGGCGTCACTGCCGGGTGTGCTCGACACCCTGCGCGTGACCATGGGCTGGGCCTGGACTTACCTGGTGGTGGCTGAACTGGTCGCCGCTTCCAGTGGCCTGGGTTACCTGAGCCTCAAGGCCATGCGTGGCTTCCAGGTGGATGTGATTTTCCTCGCCATCGCGATCATCGGCCTGCTGGGCTTGGTCACCGATCAACTGTTCCGTTTCCTACGCCTGAGGATTACCGCATGGGCTCAGTAACCGCCGCCACTCATCGTTTTGTCGCCCCTCAGGCTGCCCAGGTGAACGCGCCTCGGCTGCAAGTGGACAAGGTCAGCCTGCGTTACAAGAAACCCGATGGCGGTACCTTTACCGCGTTGGAGGAAGTGTCGTTCGAGGTGCCGGACCAGCAATTCGCTGTACTGGTGGGGCCTTCGGGCTGCGGCAAGTCGAGTCTGCTGTACCTCACCGCCGGCCTGGCCGAACCGACCTCGGGCGAAATTTACGTCGGCGGCCAACAGGTGGAAGGCCCCGGTGCGGATCGCGGCATGGTGTTCCAGAGCTACACGCTGTTCCCGTGGCTGACCGTGCGCCAGAACGTCGAGTTCGGCCTCAAGCGGCGCGGCATGCCAGCGGCGCAACGCAAGGACATCGTCGATTACTACGTCAATGAGGTGGGCCTGAGCGGCTTTGCCGACAACTACGCCAAGCAGTTGTCGGGTGGGATGATGCAACGCGTGGCGATTGCCCGGGCGTTGGCCAACGATCCACAGATCCTGCTGATGGACGAACCCTTCGGCGCCCTCGACAGCCAGACGCGCCTGCAAATGCAGCAGTTGTTGCTGCGGGTGTGGGGCAACAGCAAGAAGACCGTGTTGTTCGTGACCCACGATATCGACGAGGCGATTCTGCTGGGTGACCGGGTCTACGTCATGGGCGCCAGACCTGGCCGGATCAAGCAGATATTGGATGTGCCGATCGAGCGTCCACGCAACCTGGACATGGTCATGGAGCGCTCGTTCATCGAGATGAAACGCGAGATCTTCGGGCTGCTGCATGATGATCTGGAGGAGGTGCATTAAGTCGGGCATACACAGACCCTGTGGGAGCGAGCTTGCTCGCGATGGCGGCGGCACATTCAACACATCTGTGTCTGATGGACCGCTATCGCGAGCAAGCTCGCTCCCACAGGTTATGTGTCTGGCTGGAGTGAGGTGTCAGGGCGCAGCCGGCAACAGGAACCGCGCAATCACCGGCAGGTGATCGGAGATGCGCAACGTATCGTCCTGCCGCACCATGGCCTCGACCCGTTTGATCCGCGGGCTGTAGAACAGGTAGTCGACGGTCCGGTCCGGGCCGTTTAGCCCGGGGTCGTTCGGGTAATGGGTCAACCAGCGCTCGCGGTCGATACCACTGGCTTCGTTGTTGGTCGGGATCATCGGATACTTGTCCCACAGGATGTGCAACGGGCTGTCGGCGGAGTAGGGCGTGCGTTGCGCATCGGACAGGCGTCGATACTGGCCTAGCGGCAACAGGTTGAAATCCCCGCCGATCAGCCACGGCGTGCCACGGCTTTCGAATTTATCGAGAGTCCTGGCCACGGCGGTCACCTGGTTTTGCAAGGTATTGTCGGCTTGGGTCGTACGGTCCAGATGGGTATTGAGCACCGCTATTTGCCCGCCATCGCTCAACGGCAAGTAGCTCACCAGCAAGGCGTTCCTTGGTTTGAATTGGCGGCTGACCGGATTGCCCGAGGTGATGGGCAGTTGCAGCCGTTCGGCATGTTCGATCTGGTAACGGCTCAGGGTTGCCAGTTGCCGGCCGACACTGCCGAAGATGTGCGGGTTCGGCACGAAGTCGGCTTTCCAGTCGAAGGCGCTGGTGCCACAGGGATACAAGTCGGCGAGCCGCTCCTGCAGCAGTTTGAACTGGTGCTGGTAATCGCTGGCCTTGGCGCCGTCGTCCAGCTCCTGCAACAGCACGATGTCCGGTTGTTCGTCGCGAATCACCCGCGCCACTTCGTCGAGGCTGAAAGCCATGTCTTCCGCTGTGGGGCGTTCGTCGGTACCGGCGGCCAGGTCATTCCAGAATACGTAGCGCTTGCCGGCCAGGTACTGGACGTTCCAGGTCATCACCTTCAACGCCTGCCCGGGGACCAGGGTGGGAGCCTGGGCACTGCAACTGACGGGCAACACTTCTTTGGCGTCGGGGCGCCAGGTCAGGCTGTAGATCATCACGGCGATCAGACCGATCACGATCAGCAGGCCCGGCAGGGTGTAGCGCAGTAGACGGGTCATGGCTCGGCTTATTAGCGTTACAGGAATGTTCCCGAGCATACCCGAGAGCGATGGTCGCGCCCAAGGTCAGAGCGAGCTGTCATTTCTCTCAGGTAGCGGGTTGATCAGCATGAACAACCGGAACAGCACCACGCTGGTAAACAGCTGCAGGAAACTTTGGGCGCTGTCGATCAACAGCGAGATCACCGGGTTTTGCGGTTCTGGATACGCCGCCAGGGTGGCCCCCTTGAGCAGCCACAACGGCCCCATCACACACAGAATGCACAGCAGGATGCGCAGGAAGTGACCGCTGGTCAGGCGCAGGCTTTCCTTCATGGCCGCCAGCGGTGCCAGGCCGCGCAACACCAGCAGGTATTCGCCAAACGCCAGGGTCACCATCAGATAGATGCCCGGCAGGAAATACAGCGACAGGCCCAGCAGAATCAGTACCGTATTGAGCGCCGTCAGCAGGGCGAAGCGTGGCCACAGGCTTGCCGCCATCGCCAGCAGGTCGCGGTTGCGCGGCGACTCGCCCCGGCTGCGGGCGTCGAGAAACAGAATCAGCGCGGCGGTGTACAGCGGGTACACCAGCAGGCCGACGATCACGCTGATGCCGGGGAAACTGTCCGGCTCCGTGGAGTGGTCGACCACTTGTTGCAGCAGCGCCTCAAGCATCACCAGCGGCAGGCACAGCTGCACGATCTGGCCCAGATTGCGCTTGAAGAAATACAGCGAGTCACGCAGGACATCTAACGGATTCATCAGTGGGTATCGCAGGTTGGAAGCAGTGGCTCACTTTAACCGATGAAGTGCTCGGGGACGCAAACGTAAACGTTCGGTAAAGGTTATTGAAACATCTTGTTTCAGCCTCCATTAAGGTCGAGCACCTTATCCTCAGTGGAAAAGGGCAACGATTTCCCCCGGCAATCTACGAGGTCGCCATGAACAGCGAAGAACAAACCCTGATCGATGGACTGTTTTCCAGGCTGCAACAGGCCGAAACGGACTCAGCCCCGCGCGACGCCCAGGCCGAGGCGCGGATCAAGGAACACCTGACGCGCCAGCCGGCGGCAGGTTATTTCATGACCCAGGCGATTCTGGTGCAAGAGGCGGCGATCAAGAGCCTCGACGAGCAGAACCAGCAACTGACCCGGCAAGTCCAGCAGTTGCAGGCCGAACTGCAACAGGCCAAGGCTCAGGCAACCCCGGCTCCGGCACCGAATAGCGGTGGCTTTTTGTCGAGTATCTTTGGCGGCAGCTCTCGTGATCCTCAGCCCGCGCCAACCCAGAGTGCACCGCCGTCGAGCGGTGGCTGGCGTGAGCCGGGACGCTCGTCGTTCGGTTCGCAATCGCCACAGCAGAACTTCGGCGCGCCGCCGCAAAACTTTCCACAGCAAGGCTATGCGCCGCAACAGCAGGCACCGGCAGCGGCCGGCAGCGGTTTCCTCGGTGGAGCGCTGAAAACCGCGGCCGGCGTGGCGGGTGGCGTGATGCTGGCACAAGGCATCAGCAGCCTGTTCCATCACAATCAGCAACCGGAAGTCGTCGAAGTCATCAAGGAAGAGCCGGCCCAGGTCAACGACCAGGGCAACAATGGCTGGGGCGATGACCAGCGCATGGCCGGTAACGATTCCTGGAGCAACGATCAGGGCGGGCTCAGCGACGCCGACTACAGCGATGACAACTCATCGTTCTTCGGCGGCGACGACGATTCCTTCGTCTGACACATCAGTGGCAAGGGAGCTTGCTCCCTTGCCACATAGCCGATTATTCGCGGAACAATCCTTTGGGCTGGCATACTGGGCGACTTTTCGGGCCTGGTGCCTGATTCAGCCTTGAGGAAAGCCGGTGAAAAAAATCGCAGTGTTCGCCGATGTCCAGAACCTCTACTACACCGTGCGTCAGGCTTATGGTTGCCACTTCAACTATGCCGCACTGTGGGCTGACATCAGCAAACAGGGCGAGATCGTCGAAGCCTACGCCTACGCTATCGACCGTGGCGACAGCAAACAGCAGCAGTTCCAGCAGATCCTGCGCAACCTCGGCTTCACCGTAAAGCTCAAGCCGTACATCCAGCGTAGCGATGGTTCGGCCAAGGGCGACTGGGACGTGGGCATCACCCTCGACATCATGGATGCCGCCGACCATGTCGACGAAATCGTCCTGGCCTCCGGCGATGGTGATTTTGACATGCTGCTGGAGCGCATCATCAGCAAACACGGGGTACAGGCGGTGGCCTACGGCGTGCCGGGCCTGACGGCGAACTCGCTGATCCGCGCCGCCAGCCGTTACGTGCCGATCGAAGGCGCGTTGCTGCTCAAGAATTGATTTTTACGGAGTTGAACCAGGTTTGGAACGCATCGCAGTCATCGACTTTGAAACCACCGGGATCTCCCCGAGCAGCAGCTGCCGGGCCACGGAAATCGCCGTGGTGATCCTTGAACAGGGGCGCATCGTCGAGCGTTACCAAAGCCTGATGAACGCCGGCGTGCGCGTCCCGGCCTTCATCGAGCAACTCACCGGCATCAGCAACGCCATGCTGCGCACCGCGCCGTCGGCGGAGCAGGTGATGAACGAAGTGAATGAATTCGTCGGTACCACGCCACTGCTGGCGCACAACGCCGCGTTTGACCAGAAGTTCTGGGACTTCGAACTGGGGCGGATCAAACGCACCCGCCTGCAGAACTTTGCCTGCTCGCTGCTACTGGCCCGCCGGCTGATGCCCGCCGCGCCGAACCACAAGCTTGGCACCCTCACCGCGTTCGCTAACCTGCCCCACACTGGCAAGGCCCACCGGGCCATGGCCGATGCCGAGATGGCGGCCAACCTGACGGCGCATCTGGCTGACGAACTGCGGCAGAAGCATGGTTTGCGCGAGCTGTCCCATGACTTGCTGTGCAAGTTGCAGAAGGTCCCGGCGGCGAAAGTGGGCGAGCACCTCAAGCGCTATCGCGGATTCTGAATACACCGCAAATCCCTGTAGGAGCGAGCCTGCTCGCGATGGCGGAGTGTCAGTCAACATGGCTGTGAACTCTAAACCGCAATCGCGAGCAGGCTCGCTCCTACAGGGGGGCTGCTGTGTCCTTGGGTTACTTGCCATTCCCTTCGATATGCCCCAACGGCACCCGCTTCTCGATGGCGCTGGACAACACAATCGAGGTCTTGCTGAACCCGAACGTGGCAATCCGGTTGATCAGTTCTTCCAGTTCCGGCATCGAGCCCACCGCTGCTTGCATGATCACGCACGGGTCGCCGGTCACCCGATGGCATTCAGTCAGTTGCGGGATTTTGATTAGGTCGTCGTAGGCTTTCTGGTTGCCGTGCTGGTTCAGGCGCAGTTCGATCACGCACTGGATCGGCAGGCCGAGCTTGGCCATGTCGACCTTCGCCTGATAACCGGTGATCACGCCGCTGGCTTCAAGCTTGGCCACGCGCTCGGCCACGGCCGGGGCGGACAGGTTGACCTTGCGCGCCAGCTCCGCGTAGGACGCGCGACCGTTTTCCAGCAGGGCGCTGAGCAGCATGCGGTCGTATTTGTCCATGGAGCGGCTCCTGAAAATGACTGACTTTCGAAAACATGGTTTATCGCAAAAAACTCCGTGTTTTGAAAAGTGTACCGGTGCGATAAACAGGTTTTGTAACTTATTTTCCGTCGTTGGCCTTTCTAGAATAGCCGTTCACTTGTCTTGCCTGCGAGCTGCTCCCCATGCCTGGCCTCCGTCGTTTTCCCTTACCGTTGATCGCTGCCTTTTTCGCGTTGTACGTGATTTGGGGCTCGACCTACCTGGTGATCCGCATCGGCGTGGAGTATTGGCCGCCGCTGCTGCTCGCCGGGATCCGCTTTGTCATTGCCGGGACCTTGATGTACGCCTTCCTGCGCTGGCGCGGGGCACCGGCGCCGACTTGGGTGCAATGGAAAGCCGCCGGGATGATCGGCGTCTTGCTGCTGGCGTGCGGTAACGGTGCGGTCAGTGTGGCCGAGCATACGGGCGTGGCTTCCGGGGTGGCGGCTTTGGCAGTGGCGACGGTGCCGCTGTTTACCTTGCTGTGTGGATATTTCTGGGGCGCACGTAATACCCGTCTCGAATGGGCCGGGATTGTCCTCGGCTTGATCGGCATCGCCATGCTCAACCTCGGTTCCAACCTGCAGTCGAGCCCGCTGGGCGCGGCCCTGCTGATTTTCGCGGCGGCGACCTGGGCCTTCGGCTCGGTGTGGAGCAAGCACTTGCCGCTGCCTCAGGGCGCAATGGCCAGTGCCGTGGAAATGCTGGTGGGCGGCGTGGTGCTGCTGATTGCCAGCGCAGTCAGTGGTGAACACCTGGAAAAGGTGCCGCCGATCGAAGGCTGGGCCGCGCTGGCCTACCTGACCGTGTTCGGTTCGATCATCGCTTTCAACGCCTACATGTACCTGTTGAAGCACGTGCGTCCGGCTGCGGCCACCAGTTATGCCTACGTCAACCCGGCGGTGGCGGTGTTGCTGGGGATCGTGTTTGTCGGCGAAACCATCGGTATCGAAGAAGCCCTGGCGATGGCGGTAATCATCAGCGCCGTAGTATTGATTGGCCTGCCGCAGTGGCGTCGCACGCCAGCGCGGCCAGTGGTGGCGACGGCAGTACCGACAGAATCCCGTGTGAATTAGGGTAAACTGCGCGCCATTGCATCTTGTTTTGCACACTTGTTTTGAACAACCCGCGCTGAATTTTCCTACGGTACTCCCATGACTTTCGCCACCCTTGGCCTGATCGAACCCTTGCTGCGCTCCCTCGAGAAGCTCGGCTACCAGACTCCGACGCCGGTTCAGGCGCAAGCCATTCCGGCGGTGCTGGCCGGTCGCGACCTGATGGCCGCGGCCCAGACCGGCACCGGCAAGACCGCCGGTTTCGCCTTGCCGCTGTTGCAACTGCTGGCCATGGAAGGGCCGAAAGTCACCGCCAACTCGGTGCGCGCGCTGATCCTGGTACCGACCCGCGAGCTGGCTGAACAGGTTCACGAAGCCGTGCGCCAGTACGCCGAAAACCTGCCGCTGCGTACTTACGCGGTGTACGGCGGCGTCAGCATCAACCCGCAAATGATGAAGCTGCGCAGCGGCGTCGACCTGTTGGTGGCGACCCCGGGCCGCTTGCTCGACCTGTTCCGCCAGAACGCGCTGAAGTTCAACCAGCTGCAAACCCTGGTGCTGGACGAAGCCGATCGCATGCTCGACCTGGGCTTTTCCGAAGAGCTGGCGAACATTTACCGCGCGCTGCCGAAGAAACGTCAGACGCTGCTGTTCTCCGCGACCTTCTCCGATGACATCCGCCTGCTCGCCGGGCAAATGCTCAACGACCCGCTGAGCATCGAGGTCAGCCCGCGCAACGTTGCGGCCAATACGGTCAAGCAATGGATCGTGACGGTGGACAAGAAGCGCAAGCCGGAGCTGTTCGTGCACCTGATGCGCAAGGGCAAGTGGAAGCAGGTGCTGGTGTTCGCCAAGACCCGCAACGGCGTGGACGCGCTGGTGGAGAAACTTCAGGGCCTGGGCATCAATGCCGACGGCATCCACGGCGACAAACCCCAGGCGACCCGTCAGCGCGCACTGGACCGGTTCAAGGCGAGTGAAGTGCAGATTCTGGTCGCCACCGACGTAGCCGCCCGTGGTCTGGATATCGAAGACTTGCCGTTGGTAGTGAATTTCGACTTGCCGATCGTCGCCGAAGACTACATCCACCGCATCGGTCGTACCGGCCGCGCGGGTTCGACCGGCGAGGCGATTTCCCTGGTGTGTGCCGATGAAGTGAATCTGCTGTCGGCCATTGAGATGTTGACTCGCCAGACCTTGAAGCGGCAGAACGAGCCGGACTTCGAACCTGAACACCGCGTGCCGGATACCGATGCCAGTGGTCAGGTGATCAAGAAGCCGAAAAAACCGAAGAAGCCCAAGGCGTCCGGTGGTGGCGGTGGTAAACGCAATCTGGGTCGGTGGGTTGATAGCGGAGAGGTTGCGCCGGCAGAGCCTTCGATCAAACCTGTGCGCAAGGTGCCGGTGTTCAATACCGGGCCGCGTAAGCGCAAGCCTTGATTACACTCTGCGTCTGTTAGGCCGCCATCGCGAGCAAGCTCGCTCCCACAGGGGGATTTGTGAACAACGCAGACCCCTGTAGGAGCGAGCCTGCTCGCGATGGAGGCGCCTCGGTCTTCAGCCCTTGCGTTGCAACCACTCAACCATTCCAAGTCCGGCCGCTCGCCCACTGGCGAAACACGCGGTCAGCAGATAGCCGCCCGTCGGCGCCTCCCAATCGAGCATTTCCCCGGCGCAAAACACACCCGGCATTTGCTTGAGCATCAATCGCTCATCCATCGCCTCGAACACCACACCGCCCGCGCTGCTGATGGCCTCGTCCAGTGGACGGGTTTTCACCAGGGTCAATGGCAATGCCTTGATCGCGTTGGCCAGCAAGGCCATGTCGGCAAAGCAGTCGGCGCTGGTCAGTTCACGCAATAGCGCCGCTTTTACCCCATCGATACCCAACTGACTGTGCAGGTGCTTGGCCATGGAGCGCGATCCCCGGGGTTTGCTCAACGCCGCCGCAACTTTATCCACAGGCCGGCCCGGCAACAGGTCCAGATGAAGGGTTGCCGAGCCGTGCTGGTTGATCGCCTCGCGGATCGGTGCCGACAGGGCGTAGATCAAACTGCCCTCGATCCCGGTGGCGGTAATCACACATTCGCCGAGCCGTGGCACGTCGTCGTTAAGGCCGATGGCGATGTTTTTCAGCGGCGCGCCGGCGAATTTGCTGACCATCAAGTCGCTCCAGGCCTGCACCTCGAAGCCGCAATTACTTGGCTGCAACGGCGCCAGTCCTACGCCCTGTTGCTCCAGTGGCAGCATCCACGCGCCGTCCGAGCCCAGCCGCGACCAACTGCCGCCACCGAGGGCGAGCAGGGTGGCATCGGCTTGCACGGTTTTTTCGCCTTCCGGGCTGTCGATGCGCAATCCGCCACGCTCGTCCCAGCCGAGCCAGCGGTGGCGGGTGTGGATAACTACGCCGCTGTCGCGCAGGCGCTTGAGCCAGGCGCGCAGCAGCGGCGCGGCCTTCATGTCGGTGGGAAATACCCGGCCGGAACTGCCGACGAAAGTTTCGATGCCCAGGTCATGAATCCACTGACACAGCGCATCGGCACCGAAGCCGCGCAGCAGCGGGGCGATCTGCGGGGCGCGTTCGGCGTAGCGCGAGAGAAACGCCGGGTAGGCTTCGGAGTGGGTGATGTTCATGCCGCCGACGCCGGCCAGGAGGAATTTTCGTCCCACCGAAGGCATGCCGTCGTACAGGTCGACCTTGATCCCGGCCTGGCTCAACACTTCGGCCGCCATCAGACCGGCGGGGCCACCGCCGATGATGGCGACGTGAGGGGGGAGGGCTGGCGAGGATTGGGTCATGGGGTGCGCTGCGGTCTGGCGGGATAAGCCGGGCATTCTACCAGCCCCGTCCCCTGTGGGAGCGAGCTTGCTCGCGATGGCGGCGGTACATTCAGCATCTGTGGGCCTGACAGGCCGCTATCGCGAGCAGGCTCACTCCTACAGGGTTTAGAGGTGTCTTTGAAAGGGTGGTTAAAAAACGACCATCTCTCTGTAGCCTATAAGCCGTGTGGCCTGTAGTCCCTTTCACTCAGGTTATCCACAGGCAGCTCCACAGGCATTGTGGGTAAAGCATCCACAACTCAGTGACAACCTGATGACTGCCAGACGCGCTGCGCGCTGTGATGGAGGATGCCGTGACGGCGGGCCAGGGCCTGGCGGTCCTTGCTGTAGCCGCCGCCGATTACCCCGACCAGCGGAATGTCGCGGCCCAGGCAATGGCGCATCACGCTTTCATCGCGGGCGCCGACGCCTTCGTCTGTCAGCTTCAGATAACCCAGGGCGTCGTCCTTATGCACATCGACTCCGGCGTCATACAGCACCAGATCCGGCTGGTAGAGCGGCAGCAGGTAGTTGAGTGCATCGTCCACGACCTTCAGGTAATCGGCATCGCCCATGCCCTTGGGCAGCGCAATGTCCCAATCACTTTCAGCCTTGCGCGCAGGAAAATTCTTTTCGCAGTGCAGGGAAACGGTCACCGCTTCCGGGGTGTTGTGCAGGATCCGTGCAGTCCCGTCGCCCTGATGCACGTCGCAATCGAAGATCAGCACCCGATTCACCCGGCCACTTTCCAGCAGGTAATGGCTGATCACCGCCAGGTCATTGAAGATGCAGAATCCAGCCGGGTAGTCGTAGTGCGCATGGTGGGTGCCGCCGGCCAGGTGACAGGCCAGGCCATGCTCCAGCGCCTGCTCGGCCGCCAGCAACGAGCCACCAACCGCCCGCACCGTGCGCCGGGCCAGGGCTTCGCTCCAGGGCAGGCCGAGGCGGCGCTGGTCTTCGCGGGACAACTCGCCACTCATGTAGCGTTCGATATACGAAGGGTCATGGGCGAGGGCGAGAATCTCTGCGGGGCACAGATCCGGGCGCAGCAAATCAGCGTCACTTGTCAGGCCGCTGTCCACCAGGTGATCGCGCAACAGGCGGAACTTGTCCATGGGAAAGCGGTGATCCGCCGGAAACTCGGGGCTGTAGTCTTCGTGATAAATCAGCGGGAGCGGCATGATGATTTCATTCAGGAATGAGAGACGGATCCTACCAGCGTTGTAGACTTGCGACATTGAAATGGGGGGGCGGGGCACGATGGAGCCAATACTGGAGCTTGAAAGCGCTCGACTGCTGTTGCGCCAGTGGCGCGATGAAGATTTAGCGGACTTTGCGGCGATGTGTGCCGATCCGCAGGTGATGCGCTATTTCCCGGCAACCTTGAGCCGGCTGGAAAGCGCATCATTGATCGGGCGAATCCGTGGTCATTTCGCCGAGCACGGTTATGGTCTTTGGGCCTTGCAGCGAAAGGACTCTGGCCAGTTCATCGGGTTTACCGGGCTGAGCGTGGTCGGATTCGACGCGCCTTTCACCCCCGCCACGGAAATCGGTTGGCGCCTGGCCCGCGAGCACTGGGGCCTCGGTTATGCCAGTGAAGCGGCCTGGACCGCTCTGCGCTGCGGGTTCGACCGCTTGCCGCTGAAAGAGGTTGTGGCCTTCACGACGCAAACCAATCTGCCGTCAGAGAAAGTCATGCAGGCCATCGGCATGCACCATGATCCGGCGTATGACTTCGATCACCCGCGACTCGAGGCCGATCATCCGTTGCGTCGGCATGTGCTGTATCGCATCAGCCGCGAACAATGGCTGCAAACCTTGCATGGATAACCTGACACGGACGTTTACAATGGCCCTCATGGGCCCGGTCCAGAAACTGAACCGACCGTTGCAGCCAAGGCTGCGCGGCAATGTTTTGCGTGAGGAGCATCTGAATGAGCCAAGTGTTGGATGATCTGGTCGACCTGCTGACCCTGGAACCGATCGAAGAAAACCTGTTCCGCGGCCGCAGCCAGGACCTGGGTTTTCGTCAGTTGTTCGGTGGTCAGGTGCTCGGCCAGTCGCTGTCGGCGGCCAGTCAGACGGTTGAAGAGGCGCGCCATGTGCATTCGATGCACGGCTATTTCCTGCGTCCGGGCGATGCCGGGCTGCCGGTGGTGTATCAGGTTGACCGGGTGCGTGACGGTGGCAGTTTCAGCACGCGCCGGGTGACGGCGATCCAGAAAGGCCACCCGATCTTCACGTGCAGTGCGTCGTTCCAGTACGACGAGGAAGGCTTTCAGCACCAGAGCGAAATGCCGGTCGTGGTCGGTCCGGAAAATCTGCCATCGGAGCTGGAGATCACCCAGCAACGCGCGCATCTGATCCCCGAGAAAATGCGCGAAAAGCTGTTGTGCCCCAAGCCGATCGAATTCCGCCCGGTGACCGAGAAAGATCCCTATAACCCGCTGCCGTCCGACCCGGTCAAGTACGTCTGGTTTCGCGCCGACGGGGCTTTGGCCGATTCGCCGGCGCTGCATAAGTATTTGCTCGCCTACGCATCGGACTTTGGCTTGTTGACCACCTCGATGCAGCCCCACGGCAAGTCGGTGTGGCACAAGGACATGCAGGTCGCCAGCCTCGATCACGCACTATGGTTCCATCAGGATCTGCGTGCCGATGACTGGTTGCTCTACGCGATGGACAGCCCGTGGGCCGGCAACTCGCGTGGGTTCTCCCGTGGCAGCGTATACAACCGCGCCGGGCAACTGGTGGCCTCGGTCACTCAGGAAGGCTTGATCCGTCATCGCAAGGACTGGGCATGAGCCTGGCCGACTTGCGTCACTGGGTGTTCGACATGGACGGCACCCTGACGGTCGCCGTGCACGACTTCGCGGCCATTCGCGTGGCGTTGGCGATCCCTGCCGAACACGACATCCTGACCCACCTCGCCGCGCTGCCGGCCGATGAAGCCGCAGCCAAACATGCGTGGCTGCTGGAGCATGAGCGGGACCTGGCCCTCGGTTCGCAACCGGCACCGGGCGCAGTGGAGTTGGTGCGCGAGCTGGCCGGGCGCGGTTATCGCCTGGGCATTCTCACGCGCAATGCCCGGGAGTTGGCGCATGTCACGCTGGAGGCCATTGGCCTGGCCGACTGCTTTGCACTGGAGGATGTGTTGGGCCGCGATGATGCTCCGCCCAAACCGCATCCGGGCGGGCTGCTGAAACTGGCCGATGCGTGGAAGGTGCCGGCGAGCGAGATGGTGATGGTCGGTGATTACCGCTTCGATCTCGATTGCGGGCGAGCGGCGGGTGCACGCACGGTGCTGGTGAATCTGCCGGATAATCCATGGCCGGAATTGACCGACTGGCATGCGGCGGATTGTGTGGAGTTGCGGCAGATGCTGTTGGCTTGAAGAGTTTGTCGCCTGCTAAATCGCCATCGCGAGCAAGCTCGCTCCCACATGTGATCTCTGGTGTTCACAAATGATGTGTTCACCGCAAAATCCTTGTGGGAGCGAGCTTGCTCGCGATGGCGTCAGATCAGGCAGTACATAACCTACTGACCAAACAAAGCCTTCTGCCCCTGCGGCGAGATAAACATCCCATCCCCGTCATGCCCGACTCCTGGCACTTCAACCAGTTGCTGCTTCAACCCTTGCGGTTGCAGCCGCTTCAGATAATCAAAGTAAAAACGCCCGCGCGCCAATCGATACGGCCCTTGCGCCCTGGCCTCACAGCTCTTGTCCAGCGCCGGATGATTCGGGTCGGTGTCCTGCTGGCCCAGTAGATAAACGATGTCACGCTTGAGGTACTTTTCCTGCAGTTGTGCGGGAGTTTGTCCTTCGGCGTAAGCGGGCAAATCCGTCAACCCATATTTCCAGCGATTGAACTGCGGGCACCCCGCGTGGCTGAACGCCACGGGCCGGCGCTCATCGAAATAAGCGTAGGAGGACGGATTGGCGATCACGTAGCGCACCTGCACGCCAGCCGCATCGAGGCCGGACTGCGCGTGACCGAGCAATGCATAGCGCTGAACCACCTGCGCGCCGCCGGAGTGCCCGGCGATGACGATTTGCTTCACCTCCGGAAACTGCTGGCGGTCACCCAGGCGGGCGATGATTTCGTCGAGCGCGGCGTAGGAACTCAGCCGAAACGGCGCCGTGGACTCTCCGCCGGCCATCCACTCATTGTCTTGCCAACGCAAAACCGTGTCGGCCACCGGATGGACCGCAACGTCGGTTTCATTGAGAAACTGCGGGGCGATCACCAGTGTCATCGCGCTCTGTCCGGCGAGTTCGGCGGCGTGTTCGCCGCTTTGCAGATAGGTTTGCGCATTGCGCGAGCGCCCGTGGATGAGGATCAGCACCCGTTCGATCTTTGCCGGGGCGGGGCTGATGCCCACCGCTATTTCACCTGATTTCAACAGCAGGCGCCCGGGGCTGAGTTCCTTGACGCCATGTTCCGCAGCCTGGGCACTTGCGCTAACGATCAGTACAGCCAGCAACCAATTCTTCATTTACAGATTTTTCGTCGCAAAGGTATCGCACTGGCTTACCTGGCCTTGGGCGAAACCGGTTTTGAACCAGCGCACCCGTTGCGCCGACGTACCGTGGGTGAACGAGTCCGGGACCACGCGGCCCTGACCCTGTTGCTGCAAACGATCGTCGCCGATGGCATTCGCTGCGTTCAATGCTTCTTCAATGTCGCCCGGCTCCAGCCAGTTCAGGCGCTTCTGCGCATTGTTGGCCCAGACGCCGGCCAGGCAGTCGGCTTGCAGTTCCTGACGAACCAGCAACCCGCCGTCGCCTTCCATCTGCCGGCCTTGTTGGCGTGCGGCCTGAATTTTCGCGGAAACCCCGAGCAATGTTTGCACATGGTGTCCGACTTCGTGAGCGATCACGTAGGCCTGGGCGAAGTCGCCCGCGGCGGAAAAGCGTTGGGACATTTCCTGGAAGAACGCCATGTCCAGGTAGACTTTCTGGTCGGCCGGGCAATAGAACGGGCCGGTCGCCGAGGTGGCCAGGCCGCAGGCCGAATTCACGCGGTTGCTGAACAGCACCAGGGTCGGGTCCTTATATTGGCGGCCGGCCTGCTGGAATATCGCACCCCAGGTGTCCTCGGTGTCGCCGAGGATTGAACGCACAAATTCCGCGCCTTCATCATTGGCCGGTGGCGCCTTGCGAGTCTGGTGGGTGGCGGGCGCCGATTGCTGCTCCATTTGCCCGGTCAGTTGGCCGAGGATTTGCAGCGGGTCCTGGCCGGTAATCCAGCCAATGCCGACGATCAGGAGGATCGCCGTCAGGCTCAGGCCTTTGCCACCGCCAAAACGCACGCTACTGCCACCGCTGGCAACATCATCGTCACGGGCGTCGACTACGTTGTCGCTGCGTCGGCCTTTTTTCCATAGCATGTGGGAATCCTCTTCTGTTCCGGGTAAAGCTCCGTGCGATGAGTGTTGCTGCCAAGTGGGAGCAGCGCCAGTCCGGTTGTCTGACTGCCGGTTGGGCGACTGGTTCCGAATTTTGCTTCGTGGGGCTTCTCTTCTAGAATCAGCCAAATTTTGTTTGGGGCCTACCATGGCTGGCAGTCAGATCGAACGTGTCTTCAGCGTGCTGGAAAGCCTGACCGGTGAACCGCAGGGTTTGCCGATGCAGACGTTGGCCGAGCAACTGGAAATCCCTAAAAGCGCGACTCATCGGTTGCTCGCCGAACTGATTCGCCTGGGTTACGTGCGGCAGAATCCGGACAACTTGCGCTATCACCTGTCGACCAAACTGGTGGCCATGGGCTTTCGATACCTGTCCGGCAGCGGTGCGGATATCGTTCAGCCGGTGCTCGATCGACTGGCCGGGGAAACCGGTGAATTGGTGCGTCTGGGGGTGATCCAGGGTGAGCGACCCGTCTGGATCGCCAAGTCCCAAGGCGCCCGCTCGGGTCTGCGCTACGACCCGGACATGGGCCGCGATGCACCTTTGTTCTACACGGCTTCCGGGCATGCGTGGCTGGCGTGCATGAGCGATGCCGAGGCGCTGTCGCTGGTCGAGCGGCAAGGGGCCGAATTGCCTCGGGACATCGGGCCTAATGCACCGCGTTCGAATATTGAACTGCTGGAGCGCTTGCGTCTGGCGCGGGAGCAAGGCTACGCCTGGGTCGAGGAAAGTTCGGCGGTGGGCACCTCGGCGATTGCCGCCGTGGTCCGTCATCCACTGGATGGGCGGGTTATCGGCGTGCTCAGTATTGCCGGGCCAAGCGCGCGAATGCCCGGTGCGCGCTTGCATGAGTTGGCGTCGACCTTGTTGAAGTATGCCGAAGAGCTTTCGCTGGCGAGCCAGGCGTCAGAGTTGTTCTATTGAGCGTGATGTCTGCTTGAATAGAGCGTGCGGTATTCGCACACTTTCTTGAGTCATTGATGTCGTAAAGTGGAACCAGGTTCTAAATTATTCCGGTCTCGCCTCCACTCATAAAAGGACTTCGTCTTGACGTCGCCCAGTAGCACCCCGCTTTCCGGCGTCAATCAGCCCTTCAAAGGGATCCTGCTGATCGTTGTCGCGACCTTCCTGTTTTCCAGCCACGACGCCTTCTCCAAATATCTCTCGGGTTTTTATCCCATTGTCATGGTGGTCTGGGCGCGTTACGTGGTTCACACCTTGCTGATGGCCGGGATTTTCCTGCCGCAATCCGGGCTGCGAGTGCTGCGTACCAAACGGCCATTGCTTCAGCTGATCCGGGCGCTGTGCCTGCTGGGTACCAGTCTGTTGTTCACCACAGGCTTGATGTACATCCCGCTGGCCGAGGCTACATCGGTCAACTTCCTCGCTCCGGTGCTGGTCACCGCGTTGTCGGTGCCGCTGCTTAAGGAACGAGTGACACGAGGGCAATGGCTGGCGGTGATATTCGGTTTTAGCGGGGTGCTGATCATCGTTCACCCCGGCGGTGATCTGTTTACCCCGGCGGTGTTGCTGCCGTTCTGCTCGGCACTGTTTTTCTGCTTCTATCAATTGCTGACACGCAAGCTCAGCGAGATCGACAGCCCGACCACCAGCAACTTCTTTGCAGGCTTGTGCAACACGCTGGTGATGAGTGCGCTGGTGCCGTTCTTCTGGCAGACGCCGAACCTGATGCATGGCGCGATGATGCTGGCGCTGGGGGCCTGCGGGATGACGGCACACCTGTTCCTGACCCAGGCTTTCCGCCTCGCGGCACCGGCACTGCTGGCACCGTTCAGCTATTGCCAGATCATCTTCGCCGGCCTGCTGGGCTGGCTGCTGTTTTCCCATACGCCGACACTGACCACCGTGCTCGGCATTGCCGTTATCTGCTGCAGCGGGTTGGCAGCAGCGTGGCAGCAAAGCCGCCGCTAAAAAAACTGTGGGAGCGAGCAGGCTCGCTCCCACAGGGGCATGGCGCCGAACGTTAGTCGGTAACGGTCGGAATCTTGCGCGGTGCCATGAAGTACATCCAGGTCAGCGCAATGAAGTACATCGCCGGAATCATGGTGAACAGCACGGTGTAGTTGTTGTTGGTGACGGTCAGGATATGGCCGACCAACTGGGTCATGAACATCCCGCCAATCGCCGCACACATGCCGCCGAAGCCGAACACCGTACTCATCATGTGCTTGGGCGTGTAGTCCATCACCAGGCTCCAGATGTTTGCAGTCCAGGCCTGGTGTGCGCCGATGGCCAGGGAGATGGCGAACACCGCGACCCACAGGTTGCTGGAGCCGGCCGCCATGATCACGCCGATGATGCAGCAGGCGAACAGGAACATGGACATCAGTCGCGCCTTGATCGGGTTGACTCCGCGACCGATCAGGAATGAGGAGAGGATGCCGCCGCCAACGCTACCGAAGTCGGCAGTGAGGTAGATGATGATCAGCGGAATGCCCATCTGGGTGACGTTGATGCCCAGGTTGTATTGCTGATTGAGGAACGGCGGCAGCCAGTACAGGTAGAACCAGAACACCGGCGCGGTCATCGAATAGGCGAGGGCGAAGGCCCAGGTGCCACGCATGCGCAGGATTTTCGAGAAGGGTACGCGGGTTTGTTCCGGCTCGACTTCGTTCTGGATGTAGTCCAGCTCCGACTGTTTGACGCTCGGGTGATCTTCCGGGTTGAAGTACTTCAGGCCCCAGAACAGCAGCCAGATCCCGCCCAGTGCCGACATGCACAGGAACGCGGCTTGCCAGCCCCAGACGTGCAGGATCAGTGGCAGCAGCATCGGCGTGAACATCGCGCCGACGTTGGTGCCAGCGTTAAAGATACCGGTGGCCACGGCGCGCTCGCCGGCCGGGAACCACAGGCGCGTGGTTTTCACGCAAGCCGGGTAGTTCGCAGCTTCAGTCAGGCCGAGGATGAAGCGACAAACCATGAAGCCGACCGCCGAAGTGGCCAGACCGTGGGCGCCGGTCGCCAGGCTCCAGAGCAGAACGGCGCAGAAGAACACGCGCTTGACACCGACCCGGTCGATCAACCGGCCCTGCAGAACGAACCCGATGGCGTAACCCACCTGGAACCAGAAGTTGATGTTGGCGTAATCCATCGCCGTCCAGCTCATTTCCTTGGCCAGGATGGGCTGCATCACGCCCAGGGCGGCGCGGTCGATGTAGTTCAGGGTGGTGGCGAAAAACACCAGCGCCAGCATGCCCCAACGGGTTTTGCCGACCGCCATGGCGCCGCGGATTTTGTCGCCGATGCCACCGGCAGTGGTGTTCATGGCCGCAGCCATGCGAGAGCTTTGGGAAGGAATCATGTGTGCCACCCGTTTTTTGAATTTGTTATTTGGTGTTTTGGACATCGCGGCCGGTGCTGCGTGTCCGGACTTAATGTGAGGGCGATGTTGGGCAGTGGACAAAAAATCGTCAATTCGCCAACCACCATTGTGTTCGATAATCGAACACAAAACTAACTGGGTAGTACACTTTAAATTGCCCAATGGACAACCCGGCTCAATAATCCGCTCACTCTTTTAAAAGCGGCGCAAATTCCCTGTAGCCGAAGCCTCCACCGGGAGCCGAAATATGCAGCGTTCCATTGCCACCGTATCCTTGAGCGGTACCCTGCCGGAAAAACTCGAAGCCGTTGCCGCCGCCGGGTTCGACGGCGTCGAGATTTTCGAGAACGATCTTCTCTACTACGACGGTAGCCCACGGGAAATTAAACAGATGTGCGCCGATCTCGGGATCGCCATCACCCTGTTTCAACCGTTCCGTGATTTCGAAGGCTGTCGGCGTGATCGATTGTCGCGCAATCTGGAACGCGCCGAGCGCAAGTTCGACCTGATGCAGGAACTGGGCACTGATCTGGTGCTGGTGTGCAGCAACGCCTCGGCCGAGTCCATCGGTGATGAACAAATTCTGGTCGACGATTTGCGGCTGCTGGCTGAACACGCCGGGGCACGCGGCCTGCGCATCGGTTATGAAGCGCTGGCCTGGGGCCGGCATGTGAACACATATCAACAGGTGTGGAACATCGTGCGGCAGGCCGATCACCCCAGCCTTGGCGTGTTGCTGGACAGCTTTCACACCTTGTCGCTCAAGGGCGATCCAAGTGCTATCGCCGAGATTCCCGGCGACAAGATCTTCTTCGTGCAAATGGCTGACGCGCCGATCCTGGCCATGGACGTGCTGGAGTGGAGCCGGCATTTTCGCTGCTTCCCGGGCCAGGGTGAATTCGACCTGCCGGGGTTCCTCGCACCGATCATCAAGAGCGGGTACACCGGGCCATTGTCGCTGGAAATCTTCAACGATGGTTTCCGCGCCGCGCCGCCACGGGCCAATGCCGCCGACGGCTTGCGCTCGTTGTTGTACCTGGAAGAGAAAACACGCGCGCGTCTGGCGCAGGAAGCCAAGCCTGCGGCCAACCCCGGGATTCTGTTCGAAACGCCCAAGGCCAGCGAGTACAACGGCATCGAGTTTCTGGAGTTTGCCGTGGACGAAAGCCTCGGCGCCAAGCTTTCCCTTTGGCTGGAGCGACTAGGTTTCGTCAAGGCCGGTCAGCATCGTTCCAAGAGCGTCAGCCTGCTGCGCCAGGGCGATATCAACCTGATCCTGAACTCGGAGCCTTACTCCTTCGGCCACAGCTTTTTCGAAGCCCACGGCCCGTCATTGTGTGCCACCGCCGTGCGGGTCAAGGACAGCGCCAGCGCATTGGCCCGAGCCGTGGCCTACAAGGGCCAGCCCTATCGCGGGTTGGTCGGCCCCAACGAATTGGAACTAGCGGCCGTGCGTGCGCCGGATGGTAGCCTGATCTATCTGGTGGATCAGCACGCCGATGTTTATGGCACCGACTTCAATCTGTACCCGCAAGCGCTGGTCAGCGGTGGCCTCAAACGCATCGACCACATGGCCATGGCGCTGCCGGCAGACAGCCTCGACAGCTGGGTACTGTTCTATAAGAGCCTGCTGGATTTCGAGGCGGACGATGAAGTCGTGTTGCCCGATCCTTATGGTCTGGTGAAGAGCCGTGCCCTGCGCAGCCGCGACAGTTCGATCCGCCTGCCACTGAACATTTCCGAAAACCGCAACACCGCGATCTCACACGCGCTGTCGAGTTATCGCGGCTCCGGTGTGCATCACATCGCGTTTGATTGTGATGACATCTTTGCCCAGGTCAGCCGTGCAAAAGAGGCGGGTGTGCCGCTGCTGGATATCCCGCTCAACTACTACGATGACCTGGCGGCGCGATTCGATTTCGACGACGAGTTCCTCAGCGAACTGGCCTACTACAACGTGTTGTACGACCGCGATGCCCAGGGCGGTGAACTGTTTCATGTGTACACCGAGCCGTTCGAGGGGCGATTCTTCTTTGAGATCATCCAGCGTAAAAACGGTTATGCCGGCTACGGCGCGGCCAACGTCGCGGTGCGGCTGGCGGCCATGGCCAAATCCCGTAGCGGCGCATTGCGCCAGGCGAAGTTGTAGGAAATTCGTAAACGCGGGATTAAACGTGGGCCGCGCGGCTTCCTTCACTGTGTTGCGCGGCCCATAATCGCCAGCCTGTGCAGTGATGGCCGTGAGCCCGCAATGACAATGACCTCAGAACTCCCCGCAGCCTCCGTAGAGCCGGGTGCAGAGCCGCGCAAGAGTCGCAAGAACAACCCGGAAAAGACCCGCGAAAACATCCTGCAGGAGGCGATTGTCGAATTCGTCCAGCAGGGGCTTTCCGGTGCTCGCGTCGATGCGATCGCCGAGCGCATCCACACCTCAAAGCGCATGATCTATTACTACTTCGGCAGTAAGGAACAGCTCTACGTCGAAGTGCTGGAGAAGCTTTACGGCGATATCCGCAACACCGAAAGCCGCCTGCACCTGACCGAACTGGCTCCGGTGGAAGCGATTCGGCGGATGGTTGAATTCACCTTCGATCACCATGATCGCAACGTCGATTTCGTGCGCATCGTCAGTATCGAAAACATCCACAACGCCGAGTATGTGAAGCGTTCCGAGGCGATCAGGGCGATGAACAACACCGTACTCGATTCCCTCGATGTGATTCTGCGTCGTGGCGTTGAAGAGGGTGTCTTCCGCGCCGGACTCGTCCCGCTGGACGTGCATCTGCTGATCAGTTCGTTCTGCTTCTATCGCGTTTCGAACCGCCATACCGTGGGTGAGATTTTCCAGATCGACTTGCCGGACGAACGCGTCAAGCAGCGTCATCGGGAGATGATTTGCGAGTCGGTGTTGCGCTACCTGCAAGCCTGATGCGGGGTGAGGGGATTGCCCCCTCACTTCACTCATTCAGCCATTCATGCTCTGGAAATGCTCAAGCATCCGCTGGGCATCAGGCACCACGCCGCTGAACAACTCGAACGCCTTCACCGCCTGAAACACCGCCATGTTGCCGCCGTCCAGCGTCCGGCAACCGATGGCGCGGGCGTTGCGCAGCAGTTCGGTTTCCAGCGGGAAGTAAACGATCTCCGCCACCCACAATTCGGCCCGCAGCAACGCGACCGACACCGGCATGCCCGGCAGTTTTTTCATGCCCATCGGCGTGGTGTTCACCAGGCCGTCAGCCCGGGTCATGGCGCTCGGCAGGTCATACCCAGCCACCGCCCGCCCGACGCCGAAATGCTGATTGAGGTTGTCAGCCAGATCCTGGGCGCGACGGATGTCCACATCGAAAATGCTCAGCTGTTGTACGCCTTCATTCAATAACGCGTGGGCCACCGCAGCACCTGCGCCGCCAGCGCCCATCTGTACGACACGTTCAACGGCAACGCCCTTCAATCCCCGGCGAAAACCCTCGGCAAAGCCCAGGCAGTCGGTGTTGTGGCCGATGCGTTTGCCATCCTTGAACACCACCGTGTTGACCGCACCGATACCGCGGGCTTCCGGCGAAAGTTCGTCGAGCAACGGGATGATTGCCTGCTTGCAGGGAAAGGTGATGTTCAATCCGGTGAAGTTCATGCGCTCGGCAGCCATCAGCAGGTCGGGTAGAGCGTTGCTGTCGAGTTTCAACGAATCGAGGTCAATCAAGCGATAGAGGTAACGCATTCCCTGGGAATCGCCTTCATGCTCGTGTAAGGCTGGTGTGCGGGAAGCCTGGATGCCGGCGCCGATCAGCCCGGCCAGTATCACGTTGTTCTGAGTCACGGCGATCACCCCTTCAAACGATGGCTGAAGTGTTCCAGCGCCAGGCGATAGCCGTGGCCGCCAAAACCGGCCAGCACGGCGGTGGCAATGGCGGATACGAACGAGTGGTGGCGAAACGGCTCGCGGGCGTGGACGTTGGACAGGTGGACTTCGATCACCGGCAGTTCGCTGGCGACGAGGGCGTCGCGGATGGCGACCGAGGTGTGGGTCCACGCGGCAGGATTGATGACGATCCCGGCGCAGCGACCACGGGCGGCGTGAATCCAGTCGAGCAATTCGCCTTCATGGTTGGTCTGGCGAAACTCCACTGCCAGACCGAACTCTTCAGCGGCGCGTGCGCACAGGGCCGAAATGTCCGCCAGGGTTTCGTGGCCGTAGGTCGCCGGTTCACGGGTGCCGAGCAGGTTCAGGTTCGGGCCGTTGAGCACCAGAACGATAGGGGACATCGGAATCTCTCCACTTATTATTTTTGGAATCGGCCGAGGTTTTCGGCCTGTGGAGATAAATTGTACTAACTAGTTAATTTGGTCAATTGAAGTGAAGGCACGCTGGCTGGTTGTGGGCGGTGATCGGACACTTTCGGTGTTCAGCGCGGCAAATGCTCCACCAGAAAATCAATGAACGCCCTCAGGCGCAGCGGCACATGACGACTTTGCGGGTAAAGCAGCGTGAATGGCCGCGAGCGCCCGCCATAGGGCTTGAGTACTTCCACCAGCGAGCCGTCGGCCAGTTCCTTTTCCACGATAAAACGGTAGGTCTGAAACAACCCCGCCCCGTGTTTGGCCAGGGTCACACCGCCCAGTACATCGTCGGAACAACTGAGGTTGCCCTCGGCCAGAATCTCCCGGGGCACGCCTTCATCGTTGAACAACCAGGCAATGCGTCGGCCGCTGCTGGGCAATTCGTACTGAATGCATTCGTGGTTTTCGAGGTCGTCGAGGGTTTGCGGGGTGCCGGCCCGTTTCAGGTAATCAGGGCTGGCGATCAACACCAGGGCGGCGTCTTCCAGCTGTCGGGCGATCAGGCCGGAGTCCGGGATGGCTCGCACACGAATCGCCATGTCGTAGCCTTCGCCGACGAAATCGATGTTGCGATTACTGATGTGCGACTCGACCTTCACCGCCGGATAACGCGCCCGAAATTCGGGCAACAGCGGCAGGATTCGATGATGCGCGTAGGTGGTCGGAATACTGATGCGCAAAGTACCGGACGGCACTTGCTGCTGGCCCATCACCTCACGCTGGGCCTCGACCAGTTGCGCCAGGGCCTGGCGGCATTCCTCGTAATAGCGGCGACCACTGTCGGTCAGCTTCACGCTGCGGGTGGTGCGCGCAAACAGGCGCACACCCAGGCGCTCTTCCATACGCGACACCGAACGGCTCACGGCAGCGGGCGTGACGCCTGCCACCAGCGCCGCGGCAGTAAAACTGCCGGCCTCGGCGGCCAGGCAAAACAGCTCGATGCTGCCCAACTGAAGATCGTCGAATTGTCGCTGCATGATTGATTACACCAAGGATCAAATGAAGAAGCTGGACCAGTATTTATCAGGTGCCAGTGCCTTAAAGAAAGGATTTCTTACCAATTCGCGTGGTGTTGCGCAGGTTCGGGAATCGCCAGGACGCTAGCCTGAGGGCGGAAGAAATGATTTCACCGGTCAATACCGATGGTCAGAATTTTCCAGGGAGTATCGGATTCTCGGATCCATTAACCTAACGGATGGGTTAGCATGAAGGTATGCAATTACAAAGGACTGTCGGTAGTGATCATGTTGCGAGACGAGCATTGTCCGCCTCATGCGCATGTGGAGGCGGGTACGTGGAGTGCGAGATTCAGGTTCAGCTTTTGGCACAACGGTGTCGAGCTCTGGGATGTAGTTCCGCTTTCGCGTCGGCCACCGTTGGCGGTGCTTGAGGGATTGCGCCAATCGCTCCAGCAACCTGCCCATTTGCGGCGCGCCCGGGGCATCTGGTGGCGAAAATTGCAAACGGCCTGTCTTGATAATCAATTGTGGGACTGGCAAAGCAACGAAGTCGTTGTGGTGAAAAGGGTTGTCAGTACTACCAATATGATTGGATCGGCTTGGTACGAACCTGAATCGAACAAGACGTTGCTGTCCCTGATAGGCGCACAGGAAAGTGTGGAGATCGAGTTATGAAAACGATAAAAGCCAAGGTTCAGGCTGATAATCCCGTAACGGAAAGTCGCCTGGACAAAGCCATCGAACGTGGCGAGTTACGTAGAAAAAATAGCCTGCAAGCGACAGCGGTTACCTATCTGGCCCCCTGTCTGGCCGTCGGCTTCGAAGATGGCAGCGGCGTATTGTTGCCCGTGGCCAACTATCCGGAGTTCGATGATTTCGAGGTCGAGGACTACGCCAGTCTGACTGTCGGCTACGCGGGTACTGCCCTGTGCCATGAAGGCAAGGACCTGCATGTATCTATCGCCGGGATGATTTCTGCCAGCAAGCCGCTGATGGCCATGGCGGCCTCGGTCGTCGCTTCGCGCAATGGTCGCCAGAGCAGCGCCGCAAAGTCTGAAGCTGCGCGGGCCAACGGCAGGAAAGGCGGGCGCCCGCGCAAGGTCGATGTTGTCTTGTAAGCTCCCACAAAAAAGCCGTCGTGAAGACGGCTTTTTTGTGCCTGGCAGGCGCCATCAACGCCGGGTCAACAACACCCCGGATTCCATGTGATGGGTCCACGGGAACTGGTCGAACATCGCGCACCGGGTGACGCGGTGGGTGTCGTGCAGTTGGGCGATGTTGGCCGCCAGGGTCTCCGGGTTGCAGGAGATGTACAGGATGTTGTCGAAGCGCCGGGTCAGCTCGCAGGTGTCCGGGTCCATGCCGGCACGGGGCGGGTCGACGAACACGCTACCGAACTCGTAGCTCTTGAGGTCGATGCCGTGCAGGCGGCGGAACGGACGCACTTCGTTCAGGGCTTCGGTCAGTTCTTCGGCGGATAGACGCACCAGGGTGACGTTATCCACAGCGTTTTCGCTGAGGTTGCTCAGCGCCGCGTTGACCGAAGTCTTGCTGATTTCGGTGGCCAGCACTTTGCGCACGCGGGTGGCGAGCGGCAGGGTGAAGTTGCCGTTGCCGCAATACAGCTCCAGCAAATCGTCGGTGCGATCGTCAAGCGCGTCGTATGCCCAGTTGAGCATCTTCTGGTTCACTGTGCCGTTGGGCTGGGTGAACGCGCCTTCCGGCTGGCGGTAGCTGAAGGTGCGGCCGCCGACTTCCAGCTTCTCGACCACGTAATCGTGACCGATAACTTCGCGTTTGCCCTTGGAGCGGCCGATGATGCTGACGTTCAGCTCGGCCGCCAGTTTCGACGCCGCCGCATGCCAGTGCTCGTCCAGCGGGCGGTGATAGCACAGGGTGATCATCGCGTCGCCGGCCAGGGTGGTCAGGAACTCCACCTGGAACAGCTTGTGGCTCAGGGGCGCACTCGCTTGCCATGCTGCCTTCAGCAGCGGCATCAACTGGTTGATGCGCCTGCTTGCGATCGGGAACTCTTCGATCAGGATTGGCGTGCGTTTGTCTTCTTGGGAAAACATCGCGTAGTGACGCTCGCCGGCCTCGCGCCACAGGCGGAACTCGGCACGCAGGCGGAAGTTTTTCAGCGGCGAATCGAAAACGGCTGGCTCCGGTGCATCGAACGGGGCCAGCAGGTCACGCAAACGAGTGACCTTTTCTTCGAGTTGAACGGCGTAGGCCTGGGAATCAAAAGTCATGCGTTGAACCAACCCAGCTTGATCACGAACAGAATCGACAGGATCACCAGCGCCGGGTTCAGCTCACGGCCACGACCGGACATCAGCTTGATGGCGGTCCAGGAAATGAAACCGAAGGCGATGCCATTGGCGATGGAATAAGTGAACGGCATGGCCAGCGCGGTGATCACCACCGGCGCGGCGACAGTGATGTCATCCCAGTCTATTTCGGCCAGGCCGGATGTCATCAGCACGGCGACGAACAGCAGGGCCGGTGCAGTGGCGAAGGCTGGAACGCTGGCGGCCAGTGGCGAGAAGAACAGCGCCAGCAGGAACAGGATCGCGACCACGACGGCGGTCAGGCCGGTGCGGCCACCGGCACTCACGCCAGCGGCGGATTCGATGTAGCTGGTGGTGGTCGAGGTGCCCAGCAGGGAACCGGCCATGGCTGCAGTGCTGTCGGCGATCAGCGCGCGACCCATTTTCGGCATGTGACCGTCCTTGCTCATCAATCCGGCACGCTTGGCGACGCCGATCAGAGTGCCGGAGTTATCGAACAGGTCGACGAACAGGAAGGCGAAGATCACGCTGACCAGACCAATGTCCAGTGCGCCCTTGATGTCCAGTTGCAAGAAGGTCGGGGCCAGGGACGGCGGCATCGACATCACGCCGCCGAACGGGGTGAAGCCCATCACGATCGAAACGATGGTCACCACCAGAATGCCGATCAGCACCGCACCGCGCACGGCAAGGGCTTCGAGGGCGACGATCAGGGCAAAACCGAGGGTGGCGAGGATCGGAGCCGGTTGTTTCAGGTCACCGAGGCCGACCATGGTCGCCGGGTTGCTGACCACGATACCGGCGTTGTGCAGGGCGATCAGCGCCAGGAACAGGCCGATGCCGGCAGCAATCGCCGAGCGCAGCGGTAGCGGGATACTGTTGATGATCCATTCACGGATGCGGAAGATCGACAGCAGAAAGAAACACACCGCCGAGATGAACACCGCGCCCAGTGCTACTTGCCAGGTGTGGCCCATGTGCAGGACCACGGTGTAGGTGAAGAAGGCGTTCAGTCCCATGCCTGGTGCGAGGGCGATCGGGTAATTGGCGATCAGGCCCATGGTCGTCGAGCCGATGGCGGCTGCCAGGCAGGTGGCGACGAACACCGCGCCCTTGTCCATGCCGGTCTCACCGAGGATGCTCGGGTTGACGAACAGAATGTAGGCCATGGCCAAAAAGGTCGTGACGCCCGCCAGAATCTCGGTCCGCACGTTGGTGTTGTGTGCCTTGAGTTGAAACAGCCTTTCCAGCATGTCTGCTCCCCGTGGCGCGTCGGGCGCCGTGAATGTATCGACCTCAACAGCAAAGCACAGGCAGCAGAACGCGCCTGGAAATTACTGTGGGCCGGAAAAAGCCGCGCATCATACCAGTAGCTTGGGGATATGGCTGCTTATGGCGGTGATCGTCGTCGATGTTTTGCGACAACACCAAGTACGCCATACTGCGCGCTGGTTTTTTGGGGGGGATGGGTCCTGCATGAAAAGGCGTCTGGTTAGCGTGTTCAGCGTATGGATGGCGTTGTTTCTCGGGGCTCAAACGGCCGTGGCGGCCTCGGCTGCGCCACTGACGCAATTGAAGGTGCTCAAGGTCGCGTCGCCGTCCTGTGGCGTTGAAAACATCGACGAAGGGCAAACCCGGACTCGCTGCGATCACAATGGCCCGAACATCACGGTGTACGTGCTGGAAGTCGGTTATGGACGCGAGGCCCATGTCGCCCTGGACGGTTTCGAAGTGAATGGCACCCGCACCCCGGTCTGCGCGTTCAAGAACGGCAACCTGACCAGTTGCACCCCCGGGGAAAAAACCGTCGGCTATTTGTATGCACTCGATCTGGCGGGCAAGCAGGAAGGCACGCTGACCTTCAGCAACACTTCGATCAACGCGCCCGGCAATACGATGTCGACGCAGCTTTACATCAAGTAACCACAGGTCCCGAACAAGGGGCAGGAAAGCTGACTACGCTTAAAAGATCATTCTGCGGACAATACCTGATGACCTTTAGAGCCTTGATTGCCCTCGCCGAGGGTACCGATGACCTGCAAACCGTGACCCTGATCGACGTACTGCGCCGCGCGAAAATAGAAGTGGTGGTGGCCAGTATCGAAGGGCGGCGCATGCTCACCTGCGCCCGCGGCACGCGCCTGACGTCCGATGCCATGCTGGTGGATTTACTGGCGCAGCCCTTCGACCTGATCGCCTTGCCGGGTGGTGCGGTGGGTTCGCAGCACTTGGCAGCACACCAACCCCTGCAACAATTGATCAAGGATCAGGCGGCAGCCGGTCGCCTGTTCGCCGGCATCGCCGAGGCGCCCGCCGTGGCGCTGCAGGCCTTTGGCGTATTGCGTCAAAGGCGTATGACCTGTTTGCCTTCGGCCAGCCATCAACTGTTGGGCTGTAACTTCGTCGATCAACCGGTGGTGGTCGATGGCAATTGCATCACGGCCCAGGGTTCAGGCGGCGCTTTGGCGTTTGCCCTGGCGCTGGTGGAGCAACTCTGCGGTAAAGCCACTCGCATGGCAGTGGCGGGGGAGTTGCTCGTTTAGAGAGCATCAGACTTTCGCCTCTTCCTTCTCTTCATCTTTAGCCACGTGCATGCGATCGCGGCTGGCCAGTGTCGGGAACAGTTTGACCCACACCCCGGTCACCACCAGCGTGCCGATCCCGCCCATGACCACCGCTGGCACAGTGCCGAACCAGTGGGCGGTCAGACCAGATTCGAATTCGCCCAACTGGTTCGAGGCACCGATGAACAAGCCGTTCACGGCACTGACCCGACCGCGCATTTCGTCCGGGGTTTCCAGTTGCACGAACGAGGCACGGATCACCATGCTGATCATGTCCGCCGCGCCCAACACCACCAATACCGCCAGGGAAAACCAGAACGAGGTCGATAGGCCGAAGGCGATGGTTGCCACGCCGAAGACGCCCACGGCGGTGAACATCACCCGCCCGACGTTGCGTTCCACGGCAAACCGCGCCAGGAACAGCGACATCAGCAGCGCGCCCACTGCCGGTGCCGAACGCAACAGTCCCAATCCCCAGGGGCCGGTCAGCAGAATGTCCTTGGCGAACACCGGCAGCAACGCCGTCGCACCACCCAATAGCACCGCGAACAGATCGAGGGAGATCGCCCCGAGAATGTCCGGACGACTGCGGATAAAGCGAATGCCTGCGAGCAGTGAATCCAGGGTGGCCTTGCCCTTGTTCAGCGGGGTTTGCCGGGCTGGCAGGTTGAGCATTAGCGAACAGGCGATGACATACAAAAACACCGTCGGGCCATACACCCAGACGCTGCCGAAGGCGTAGAGCAAACCGCCGAGGGCCGGGGCGACGATGGTGGCTGATTGCTGGGCCGATTGCGCGGCGGCCACCGCACGGGGAAACAGCGTGCTGGGCACGATGCCTGGCAGCAGGGCCTGGGTGGTCGGCATTTCAAAGGAGCGCGCGGCGCCGAGCAGGAAGGCCAGGATAAAGATCATTTCCCGGGTGACATGATCGGTGGCACTGCCAATGGCCAGCGACAGGGCAATCAGTGCCTGCAAGGACTGGCAGATCGCCGCGACCTTGCGTCGGTCATAGCGGTCGGCGACGTGCCCTGTGTGCAGCATGAACAGCACGCGCGGGGCGAACTCGACCAGGCCGACCAGACCCAGGTCGAGCACGTTGCCGGTCAATTGATACAGGTTCCAGCCGATGGCCACGGTGAGCATCTGAAAGCCGCTGGCGGTGAAGACCCGTGCCAGCCAGAACGCGAGAAAAGGGCGATGGTGACGTAACAGCAAGGGCTCTTGGCTGGGCATCTGCGGGAAAATCTGGGGAGAGGGGAACGACGAGATTATCACCAACCTGTAACAGAAAGTTGCCATAACAAAAACTTTAGTTAGCCAGACATCGATTTTCTCCAGGTTCCCACAGGAAAAGTATTTCAGCTCGTGACCAAGGCCGTGAGGCAACTTGTCACGCGGCAAAAGACCACGCGGTTCATCCCCGAAATTGGGACTACTCTTTCAACGTTGATTGATCCAGATCAAAACCCACAAAAGGAATTGATCCGGCGGCCGCAAGGCCAGATTTCCTGCGTTGTGATGCGTGCAAAAAAAGAACAAACAGAGATTCGCCACACTCCATATCCGTGGGGGCCGTGGGTGCAGGCTTCCAGCCAGCAGCCGTACTACCTGACAGAGGAAGACTTATGTTCGGTTTAGAGGCACTTGATCTCGCCCGAATTCAGTTCGCGTTCACCATCTCGTTCCACATCCTGTTTCCGGCCATCACCATCGGCCTGGCGAGTTACCTGGCGGTACTCGAAGGCCTGTGGTTGAAAACCCATAACGACACCTACCGTGACCTCTACCATTTCTGGTCGAAAATCTTTGCCGTCAACTTCGGCATGGGGGTGGTTTCCGGCCTGGTCATGGCCTATCAGTTCGGCACCAACTGGAGCCGCTTCTCGGACTTCGCCGGCTCGGTTACCGGGCCGTTGCTGACCTATGAAGTGCTCACGGCGTTCTTCCTCGAGGCCGGGTTCCTCGGCGTCATGCTGTTTGGCTGGAACAAGGTCGGACGTGGCCTGCACTTCTTCGCCACCGTGATGGTGGCCATCGGTACGTTGATCTCCACGTTCTGGATTCTCGCTTCCAATAGCTGGATGCAGACCCCGCAGGGCTTCGAGATCGTCAACGGTCAGGTCATACCCACCGACTGGCTGGCGGTTATCTTCAACCCGTCGTTCCCGTATCGCCTGATGCACATGGCCACGGCGGCGTTCGTCGCCACGGCCTTCTTCGTCGGTTCCTCCGCGGCCTGGCATTTGCTGCGCGGCAGGGACAATCCGGCGATCCGCAAAATGCTCTCGATGGCCATGTGGATGGCATTGATCGTCGCGCCGATCCAGGCAGTCATCGGTGATTTCCACGGCCTCAATACGCTTGAGCATCAGCCGGCAAAAATCGCCGCGATCGAAGGCCACTGGGAAAACAAGGGCGACGAGGCGACCCCGCTGATCCTGTTCGGCTGGCCGGACATGAAGGAGGAGAAAACCAGGTTCGCCGTCGAAGTCCCGTACCTGGGCAGCCTGATTCTCACTCACTCCCTGGACAAACAGGTCCCGGCACTCAAGGAGTTCCCGCCTGAAGACCGGCCGAATTCGACCATCGTGTTCTGGTCGTTCCGGATCATGGTGGGCCTGGGCATGCTGATGATCTTCACCGGTTTGTGGAGCCTGTGGCTGCGCAAGCGCGACACCCTCTACACCTCGCGGCCGTTCCTGTACCTGGCGCTGTGGATGGGGCCGTCCGGCCTGGTCGCGATCCTCGCTGGCTGGTTCACCACCGAAATCGGCCGTCAGCCGTGGGTGGTCTACGGCCTGATGCGCACGGCGGATGCGTCGTCCAACCACAGCTTCATGCAGATGAGCATCACCCTGATCCTGTTTGTCGTGGTTTATTTCGCGCTGTTTGGCGCCGGTCTTGGCTACATGATGCGCCTGGTGCGCAAGGGGCCGAAGACCGACGAAGGCAGGGAAACCAACGACGGTGGCCCCGGCCAGAAACGCACACCGGCCCGTCCGTTGTCCGCAGCCGACGACGATCATGCCGATGCCGGCCACAGCCTGACCAAGGAGATTTGAATCATGGGTATTGATCTTCCGCTGATCTGGGCCGTGATCATCATCTTCGGCATCATGATGTACGTGGTCATGGACGGTTTCGACCTGGGTATCGGCATTCTCTTCCCGTTCATTCCGGGCAAGACCGATCGCGATGTGATGATGAACACCGTCGCCCCAGTGTGGGACGGCAACGAGACCTGGCTGGTATTGGGTGGCGCGGCGTTGTTCGGCGCGTTTCCGCTGGCCTATTCCGTGGTGCTCTCGGCGTTGTACCTGCCGCTGATCCTGATGTTGGTCGGGTTGATCTTCCGCGGTGTGGCCTTCGAGTTCCGCTTCAAGGCCAGGGACGACAAGCGCCATCTGTGGGACAAGGCGTTCATCGGTGGCTCGGTCACTGCGACGTTCTTCCAGGGCGTTGCGCTTGGCGCGTTCATCGATGGGCTGCCGGTGGTCAATCGGCAGTTCGCCGGTGGTTCACTGGACTGGCTGACACCGTTCACGATGTTCTGTGGTGCGGCGCTGGTGGTGGCGTATGCGCTGCTCGGTTGCACCTGGCTGATCATGAAGACCGAAGGCAAGTTGCAGGAACAGATGCATGACCTGGCCCGGCCATTGGCCTTCGTGCTGCTGGCAGTGATCGGCATCGTCAGCATCTGGACCCCGTTGGCCCACGCAGAAATCGCCGCACGCTGGTTCACCATGCCGAATCTGTTCTGGTTCATGCCGGTGCCGATTCTGGTGCTGGTGACGATGTACAGCCTGATCCGCGCCGTGGCCCGCAACGCGCACTACACGCCGTTCCTGCTGACCCTGGTGCTGATCTTCCTCGGTTACAGCGGGTTGGGTATCAGCCTGTGGCCGAACATCATCCCGCCATCGGTCTCGATCTGGGATGCCGCCGCGCCGCCGCAGAGCCAGGGCTTCATGCTGGTGGGCACGCTGTTCATCATTCCGTTCATCCTGGGCTACACCTTCTGGAGCTACTACGTGTTCCGCGGCAAGGTCACCCATGAAGACGGCTATCACTAGCCCTGTGCACCACGAACCTTTGTAGGAGCGAGCTTGTTCCGGGCGGCGCTCCGACGATGGCGTCCTCACAGACGCCATCCACCTTAAACGGAGTAATGAGCCATGTCTGGCAAACATTCCCTGCGCGAAATTGAAGAAGCCGAAAAAAAGCCGCTGTGGCAGCGGCTCAGCTGGTTGGCCCTGATCTGGGTCGGCAGCGTGGGCGCCTTGTTCATCGTCGCCAGCCTGATGCGTCTGTTCATGAACGCGGCCGGTCTGACCACGCACTGACATCTCTCCCGTGGCCTCAGGGCACGGATTTACGACCCTCCGACCGGAGGGTTTTTTTTCGATCTGTTACTTGCGTGCCTTGAGGATCACGAATTTCGGATTGGCCGCCACTTGCTCGACGCCACGGAACAATCGCGCCAGTTTGCTGTGGTAGCCCAGGTGACGATTGCCGACGATGTAGAGCGCACCGCCCACGACCAGCGCTTCACGGGCTTGCTGGAACATCCGCCAGGCCAGGAAGTCGCCCACCACCTGTTGCTGGTGAAACGGTGGATTGCACAGCACGACATCGAGCGATTGCGGTTCCTGGCCGGCCAGGCCATCACCGGCGCGCACGATCACCTCCCGTTCACCCAAGGCTGCGCGCCAGTTCTCGGACGCCGATTGCACCGCCATGAACGACTCGTCCACCAGCGTGTAGTGGGCCTCGGGGTTTTGCAGGGCGCTGGCGATGGCCAGGACGCCGTTGCCGCAACCGAGATCGGCGACCCGCGCCGAACCGAGGTTTTTCGGCAGGTGTGGCAAAAATGCCCGGGTGCCGATGTCCAGGCCTTCGCGGCAAAACACATTGGCATGGTTGAGCAGTTCGATGGCCGGTTCGTCGAGTCTGTATCGCGTAGGGTAAGGCGACACCGCTGGCGTTTTGTCCTGAGCCGTGGCAATCAATAGCCGCGCCTTCTTCACCGCCAACGAGGCTTGCACGGGGCCGATGTAACGCTCCAGCAAGTCGCCCGCTGCCCGGGGCAGATGCTTGATCATGGCTGCGGCAACCACTTGGGTACCGGGTGCCAGTTGGCCTTGCAGGCGAATCAGTTGTTCTTCCAGCAGCGCCAGGGTTTTCGGTACACGGATCAGCACGCAGTCGAACGGCCCGGCAAGGGTTTCGCTGGCGGGTACGCTCGGCACCGCATCAAACACCAGGCCGTTGCGCACCAGATTCTTTTCCAGCCCCTGCAAGGCCAGGAACGAATCACCGCTGCTGACCACTTGCACCTTGCCCGCCAGGCTGGCCGCCAACGCGCCGAAACTGTCATTGAGCACCAATACCCGGGTGTCCGACGCCGGCTGCTGTTCGGCCAGATGATTGAGCAGGTATTCATCGGCTGCATCGAAAGCTTGCAGCGGTTCGTTCTGCTGTTCGGGCTGGCGGATCAGGTCGAGGCTGGCGAAGGGTGTTTCGAGCAAAGGCATGGGGCGGGGCTCTGGGTAATCAACGGATGTCCCGCTGCCTAAGGCGTTGGAGCGGGCGGAGCCGACCGAGTGTACTGCGTCGTGAAGGTCTACACGCCATCACTCAGGAGGGACCGCAAATGGTACGTTTTTTTTGCCTGGATTACCCGCAGGTTTTCCCGTAGTCGGGCGCTTTCAGATGGCTCCCGACCGAGCCGCGGCGATGACTGCCGCAATCTTGTTGTTGACGCCGAACTTCTCGATAGCCCTGTGCACATGAAAGTTGATGGTGCGTTCACTCAAATTGAGGATCCTGGCAATTTCATAGGCAGTCTTGCCATCGGCCGACAGTTTCAATACTTCGAGTTCCCGCCGTGACAAGGGGGGAGCCTGGGGGGGAGCCGGTTTTTTCGGTTGCATTGCGATCGCCAGAGCGTGCAAATGGCGGCTGATGAACACCGAGAACCCAAGATGCTCGTACAGCTCATAGGCTGAAATCGGGCAATGGCTTCTGGCCAGGCTGAAAATGCTGCGCAGACCGGTTTCCTCATCAAAGATCGCCTGGGACCAGCCATGCTGCAAGCCTTGTTGTCGCAGCAACTGCCATAACCATGGCGTCCTGGAAAAAAGCTCTTCACTCCAGAGAACAGGCAACATTGAATGATTGCAATGCGCCACTATCGGGTCTATTTGCGTGGCGTTGTTTTTTTCATATTGAGTATTCCACTCATGGGGGAAGTTGTTCAGGTTCACCGTACTGGTGTCGACCCCGAATGAGTTCGAAGTAATTGAAAAGCCACAAAATTTATATCCAAGGTTTCTAGCGAAACTGAGCGCGATTCGATAGGCAGTATTGATCTCTTGTGTGCGCGCCAATTGTTTGAGCTGCGACTCCTTCCAGATCTCCATACAGTGATCTCCATTAGTGTGTCTTCTGGGTGCAGAATTGGATCCAAGATCCGGCACGCCACGAAGTGTAGGACATTTCCTACGGAAGTGGTTCGACAATTTTGTTATTTTGACTGTTGGAAAAGTGTGCTCAAGGTTCTTAGGAAATAAATGGTTATGAAATGCCACATATAATTTTATATGTAGGGTTGTATTCGTATTCTGTAATCGACTACTAGTGCGCATTAATGCCACTACAAATTGTCGGTGGTTACGCTGCTTTCTTTGCGGGACACTGGGGTATCTGTTGATTGGAGCCTTCCATGTCCGTCAGTGAAGAAAAATTTACGCGCCAGACCTTGCTCGAGGTTCATCCGTTGACTCCGAACCTGTTTACCCTGCGCGCCACGCGGGATGCAGGGTTTCGTTTTCGGGCGGGGCAGTTTGCCCGGTTGGGCGTCACCAAGGCTGACGGCAGCACGGTATGGCGCGCCTACTCCATGGTGTCCTCGCCCTTTGACGAGTTCCTCGAGTTCTTTTCCATTGTCGTACCGGGCGGTGAGTTCACCAGTGAGCTGAGCCGCCTGGGCGTTGACGACACATTGCTGGTCGACCGCCAGGCCTTCGGCTACTTGACGCTGGACCGTTTTGTCGATGGCCGCGATCTGTGGTTGTTATCCACAGGCACGGGCATCGCGCCGTTCCTGTCGATACTCCAGGATTTCGAAGTCTGGGAGAGATTCGAGCGGATCATCCTGGTCTACAGCGTTCGCGAAGCCCGGGAACTGGCTTATCAGGAGTTGATCGCGGGGTTGGCGCAACTTGAGTATCTGGCTGAATACGCACACAAATTGCAATTCATCGCCACAGTCACTCGTGAGCAGCATCCTGGCGCATTGAACGGACGGATCACCACACTGATTGAAAGCGGCGAGTTGGAGCGCAGCGCGGGAGTTGCGCTGACGCCTGAGCATTCACGGGTCATGCTGTGCGGCAACCCGCAGATGATCGATGATACGCGCAAGTTGCTTAAACAGCGGGACATGCACTTGAGCCTCAGCCGGCGCCCCGGCCAAGTGGCGGTGGAAAACTTCTGGTAAGCAAAACGGCGCCTCAAAGGCGCCGTTTTATGCCAATGCAGTCAAGGCCGGTTGTTTTGGGCCTTGAGCAAGTCGCGGATCTCGCCCAGCAACTCTTCTTCCTTGGTGGGAACCGGCGGCAGGCTAGGGGCCACGGACTCCTCACGCTTCAGGCGGTTGATGGCCTTGACGCCCATGAAGATCGCAAAGGCGACGATGACGAAGTCGATGATGGTCTGGATGAACTTGCCATAGGCCAGCACCACCGCAGGAATGGCGCCGTCTGCTGCCTTGAGCGTTATGGCCAGATCACTGAAGTCCACGCCACCGATCAGCATCCCGATTGGCGGCATGATCAGGTCACCGACAAACGACGTAACGATCTTGCCGAAGGCCGCACCGATGATGATGCCGACGGCCATGTCGACCACGTTGCCTTTGACCGCGAAGGCCTTGAACTCGTTTAGCACGCCCATAGGTTATTCCTTGTTACAGATGAGGTAGATGTGCGCAGTGTAAATCAGCCAATCGCATCCTGCTCGAATCAACTGCCTGCTGTGCTTGCCAGCCATTGACCCGGGTGGCGTTGAAAAATTCACCGATTGATCTCATCTGAGGTCGGGCAGGCCTTCTGCGGAGTTCGCATGCGACGTTTTTTTCAGCGAAATAGCGTCATTTGTGTGGGCGAGCCAAGGTTGAGCGACCATTCCTGAATCGGGACGTTCAAGATGATCGGGCAGTTAGTGGCCGAGAGGTCGCATTGAAAATTAAATGCAGCTGCAGTGATATTAACTGTTCCGTTAGTTCGGGGCGTCTGACAAGTTGCGCGTTTCTCTGAATCACTGCTGCGTGTTGTGTGAATGTTTTAGAAGTTGTGCAAAAAGTATGTAAGTGAAC
The DNA here is from genome assembly GCF_056402155.1 of Pseudomonas sp. P4_C1. NCBI lineage: Bacteria > Pseudomonadati > Pseudomonadota > Gammaproteobacteria > Pseudomonadales > Pseudomonadaceae > Pseudomonas > Pseudomonas sp. P4_C1. Next base: position 16,315 of record NZ_JBFUHY010000008.1, on the reverse strand, counting down.
AAAGTCTGTATAGGTTTTCAAAACGTGCGGTATGGCATGTCCCTAGAATTTATTGGCCGAGTTGAGTAAAAAACTTATACAAGGTTTGTAGGTTGGGTGCATCTGAATATACCTGTGTTTAATAAGGTTATTTGAAGTCGTCAATAGGGGCGCGAAATATCTGGCCGCACTCGCGCGCCCTGGCTGAGCTATCATCGCGTTTTTTTCCGGGAGTTCCGATGGCCAAGGCCAAGCGCATGTACGGCTGCACCGAGTGCGGCTCAACCTTCCCCAAATGGGCCGGCCAGTGCGGTGAGTGCGGGGCCTGGAACACGCTTACCGAAACCATGGTGGAAAGCGGCGGGGCAGCCGCCCCCAGCGGTCGTACCGGCTGGACCGGCCAGCAGGCGCAGATCAAGACTCTGGCCGAAGTCAGTGTCGAAGAAATTCCGCGCTTCTCCACCGCTTCCAGCGAGCTGGACCGGGTTCTGGGTGGTGGTCTGGTGGATGGCTCGGTGGTGCTGATCGGTGGCGACCCTGGCATCGGCAAGTCGACCATTCTGTTGCAAACCTTGTGCAACCTCGCCAAGAGCATGTCGGCACTGTACGTCACCGGTGAGGAATCCCAGCAGCAAGTGGCCATGCGTGCGCGGCGCCTGGGGTTGCCTCAGGATCAATTGCGGGTCATGACCGAAACCTGCATCGAAACCATCATTGCCACGGCCCGTCAGGAAAAGCCCAGGGTGATGGTGATCGACTCGATCCAGACGATCTTTACCGAGCAATTGCAATCGGCACCGGGCGGTGTATCCCAGGTGCGCGAAAGCGCGGCGTTGCTGGTGCGTTATGCCAAACAGAGCGGCACGGCGATTTTTCTGGTGGGCCACGTCACCAAGGAAGGCGCGCTGGCTGGCCCTCGGGTGCTGGAGCACATGGTCGACACCGTGCTGTATTTCGAAGGTGAGTCTGACGGGCGCCTGCGTCTGCTGCGGGCGGTGAAGAACCGCTTCGGTGCAGTCAATGAACTGGGCGTTTTCGGCATGACCGACAAAGGTCTGAAAGAAGTCTCCAACCCGTCGGCGATTTTTCTGACCCGTGCCCAGGAAGAAGTCCCGGGCAGTGTGGTGATGGCAACATGGGAAGGCACACGGCCGATGCTGGTGGAGGTTCAGGCGCTGGTGGACGACAGTCACCTGGCCAACCCGCGTCGGGTCACGCTGGGGCTGGATCAAAACCGGCTGGCGATGTTGCTGGCTGTGCTGCACCGTCACGGTGGCATTCCGACCCACGATCAGGACGTGTTTCTCAACGTGGTCGGCGGGGTCAAGGTGCTGGAAACGGCGTCCGACCTCGCGCTGATGGCAGCGGTGATGTCCAGTTTGCGCAACCGGCCGTTGCCCCACGATCTGCTGGTATTCGGTGAAGTCGGGCTTTCCGGTGAAGTGCGTCCGGTGCCGAGCGGTCAGGAGCGTTTGAAAGAAGCTGCCAAGCACGGCTTCAAGCGGGCCATCGTGCCCAAGGGTAATGCGCCGAAAGAGGCGCCGGCTGGATTGCAGATTATTGCTGTGACCCGGCTGGAACAGGCACTCGACGCGCTGTTCGAGTAACTGACAGACGAAACACAAACCCTGTAGGAGCGAGCCTGCTCGCGATTGCAATCTGACAGTCACATTGCTGCTGGCTGACACACCAAAATCGCGAGCAGGCTCGCTCCTACAGGGGGAATTCGATAATGGCTAGATTTCGATCAGGGCACCCAGTTCGCGTTCCAACTCTTCTGGATCAGCGAGGTTGAGCTCGATCAATCGCCGCAGGCGCTCGATGGACTCCAGGCTGATGTGCCGGCAAACAAACCCGAGTTGGCCATGGTCGTCGTGGGCCAGTTGCACATCCATGGTGATGCCGGCGTCTTCGCCCAGATGAATGTCGACCAGAAAATCCTGCTGCGGATTGCCCAGCCACGGATCGGGTCGCTCGATCAGCAACCCCTTGAGCGACAGATCAATCAACGTCACCGGCCAGGTGAACTCACCCTGACTCAGCTCGGTTCGGGCATCGAACGCAATACGTTTGAAGCGGCGACGTTCGGCGGGGTGCTCGCTCATGGCGCGATCCTCGTAGATGTACGCTGACTATAGACCTGCATACTTCAAGGCGGCCAGCGCGTGCAGGTGTCCAGACCAATGTCGGGGTATGGTCTTTGCCGTCAGGAGAGCTAAACTCGGAGTGGTTGTCTTTCTTGTCCACTCTGGCTGGAATATCAAAATGAAAAATAACAATAGCCCGCTACGCCATTTGCCTTGGCTGGTGCTGGCAATCACAGGTGCGTGCGCCCTGGGTGTCGTGGCATTGCGCCGGGGCGAGGCAATCAACGCCTTGTGGATTGTGGTCGCTGCCGTGGCCATCTATCTGGTCGCCTATCGCTACTACAGTCTGTTCATCGCTAACAATGTCATGCAACTCGATGCGCGACGGGCCACGCCTGCCGTGCTCAACAATGACGGTCTGGACTACGTTCCTACCAACAAACACATTCTCTTCGGTCACCACTTCGCCGCCATCGCCGGCGCGGGGCCTTTGGTCGGCCCGGTACTGGCGGCGCAAATGGGCTACCTGCCCGGCACGCTGTGGCTGATCGCCGGCGTGGTGCTGGCCGGTGCCGTGCAGGACTTCATGGTCCTGTTCATGTCCACCCGCCGCAACGGTCGCTCCCTGGGCGACATGGTCCGCGAGGAAATGGGCCGCATCCCCGGCACCATCGCGTTGTTCGGCTGCTTCCTGATCATGATCATCATCCTCGCGGTGCTGGCGTTGATCGTGGTGAAAGCCCTGGCCGAGAGCCCGTGGGGTATTTTCACGGTGATGGCGACCATCCCGATCGCGATGTTCATGGGCATCTACATGCGCTACATCCGCCCGGGTCGCATCGGCGAGATCTCGGTGATCGGCGTGCTGTTGCTGCTCGGCTCGATCTGGCTCGGCGGGCAGATTGCCGCGGATCCGGTGTGGGCCAAGGCGTTCAGCTTCACCGGTGTGCAAATCACCTGGATGCTGATCGGTTACGGTTTTGTCGCGGCGGTGTTGCCGGTGTGGTTGATCCTGGCACCCCGTGACTACCTGTCGACCTTCCTGAAAATCGGCACCATCGTCGCCCTGGCCATCGGCATTCTGATCACCATGCCCGAGCTGAAGATGCCGGCCCTGACCCAGTTCATCGACGGCACCGGCCCGGTGTGGAAGGGCGGGCTGTTCCCGTTCCTGTTCATCACCATCGCCTGTGGCGCGGTCTCGGGTTTCCATGCGCTGATCGCCTCCGGCACCACGCCGAAACTGCTGGATAACGAAACCAACGCCCGCTATATCGGTTACGGAGGCATGCTGATGGAATCGTTCGTGGCGATCATGGCCATGGTCGCTGCGTCGGTCATCGAACCGGGCGTGTATTTCGCCATGAACAGCCCGGTGGCCGTGGTCGGCGGTGATGTGGTGGCCGTTGCGACAGCCGTCAGCAACTGGGGCTTTGCGATTACCCCGGAAGCCCTGCAAGCGGTGGCCCACGATATCGGTGAAACCACCATCCTGGCACGTGCCGGCGGTGCACCGACCCTGGCGGTCGGTATCGCGCAGATCCTGCACAGTGTTCTGCCGGGCGAGAACACCATGGCGTTCTGGTACCACTTCGCGATCCTGTTTGAAGCATTGTTCATCCTGACCGCGGTCGACGCCGGTACCCGTGCCGGGCGCTTCATGCTCCAGGACCTGCTCGGTTCGTTCGTGCCGGCCCTGCGTCGCACCGAATCCTGGACTGCCAACCTGATCGCCACCGCCGGTTGTGTGGCCATGTGGGGCTGGTTGTTGTACCAGGGCGTGATCGATCCACTGGGTGGCATCAACACCCTGTGGCCGCTGTTCGGCATCTCCAACCAGATGCTGGCCGGTATCGCGCTGATGCTCGGCACCGTGGTGCTGATCAAGATGAAACGCCAGCGTTATGTGTGGGTCACCATGTTGCCGGCGGTGTGGCTGTTGATCTGCACCACGACAGCGGGCTTCATCAAGCTGTTCGACGCCAACCCGGCGATCGGCTTCCTGTCGCTGGCCAAAAAATACAGCGATGCGCTGGCCAACGGTCAGATCCTCGCCCCGGCCAAGGACATCACCCAGATGCAGCACGTGATCTTCAACGCCTACACCAACGCAACGCTGACCGCGCTGTTCCTGTTCGTGGTGTTCAGCATCCTGTTCTATGCGCTCAAGGTCGGTATTTCCGCCTGGGGCAGCAAGGGGCGTACGGATAAAGAATCGCCATTCCAGGCGCTGCCGGAAGTGTGATCGAGGATTTGCACCATGTTCAATGACCTGAGTCGCCTCGGCAAATACCTCGGTCAGGCCGCGCGCCTGATGGTCGGCATGCCCGACTACGACAACTACGTCGAGCATATGCAGACCAAGCACCCGGACAAACCGGTGATGAGCTATGAGATGTTCTTTCGGGAGCGTCAGGAAGCCCGTTACGGTGGCAAGGGTGGATTGACAGTCCGCCATCGCGAGCAAGCTCGCTCCCACATTTGTTTTGTGTTGTTTTTTCCTGTGTGAAAAAGGAGATCCAGTTTGTCCTCTCCCATCCCCGTAACAATCCTCAGCGGCTTTCTCGGCGCCGGCAAGACCACCCTGTTGCGTCACCTGCTCAAGGCCGAGCACGGCCTGAGAATCGCCGTAATCGAGAACGAATTCAGCGATGCCGGCATCGATACCCAGTTGTTGGGTGACGAGCCGGTGCAAGTGATGACGCTGTCCAATGGCTGCGTCTGCTGCACCATCCATACGGACCTGACCAAGGCGCTTTACTTGTTGCTGGAGCGTCTGGACCAGGGCGATATCGCCTTCGACCGGCTGGTGATCGAATGCACCGGCCTGGCCGACCCGGCGCCGGTGGCGCAAACCTTTTTCATCGACGAAGAGTTGCGCGAGCGCTATATCCTCGACGGCATCATCACCTTGGTCGATGCCGCCCACGCTGATCTGCATCTGACCCAGACCATCGCCCAGGCGCAGATCGGTTTCGCCGACCGCTTGTTGGTGAGCAAGCGTGATCTGGTGGACGAACCGACCTTCACCGCGTTGAGCGAGCGCCTGACCCGCATCAACCGGCGTGCGCCGATCCGCGTGGTTGACCATGGCAAGATCGACCTGGCCGAGTTGCTCGATGTGCGCGGCTTCAACCTCAACGCCGACCTCGGTGGCGGCGTGAGTTTGCGACCGGTCAGCCGGGCCCCGTCCATCGACCGCATTTCCAGCCTGGTGCTGCGCACTGAAAAACCGCTGGATATCGACAAGCTCAGCGAGTTCATGAACGAGTTGCTGGAGGAGCATGGCAAGCAATTGCTGCGCTACAAAGGCGTGTTGAATATCCTCGGCGAATCCCGTCGCATGGTGTTTCAGGGGGTGCTGAAGCTGTATGGTTTCGACTGGGATACCGAGTGGGCTGAAGACGACGTGCGTGAGAGCGTGATCGTGTTCATTGCCGATGACTTGCCGGAAGAAAAGATTCGCGAGGGGTTTGCGCGGGTGGCGGCTGATTAAATTCAGAAATTGCAGCGAGCCTTAAGCCGCCATCGCGAGCCTGCTCCGGGCGGCGTTCCGACGAAAGCGGTCTAACCTGCGGCACAATGTTGGCCCAGTGCCGATGCAGGGTTCAGCAACAAGTCTTCCAGATAATCCAGGTGCCGGTTGAGCACAATTTCTGCCTTCGCAGCATCCCATCGCTCCAGCGCATCCAGGATCTCCATGTGCGCCTGCCATACGCAATAATCCATCGACTGCAGCTCAAACTGCGCAAGCGCCAACGAAGTCAGCTGCACCAGGCTGTCTAGAAAGTGCGACAACGGTGCATTACCTGCCATTTCTGCCAATCGCAGGTGAAACTCTCCCGACAAACGGATCGCCCGGCCACGCTCAGTGCATTGACGCTCGCTATCGACCAGCTCCCGCAGGTGCTTCAAACCTTGAGCGCAGGGGCGCTGACAGGCCAGCCGCACGAGCATGATCTCGGCCAGACGCCGGGCATGCAGTGTCTGCCGGGTCTGCTCGACATCAAGCTCGGCGACGCGGGGACGATGGTTGACTCGTAAGATGATGATCTGCTGATGGGACAGTCGCGTCAGCACATCACGCATGTCGCTGCGCCGTGCACCGAACATCTGCGCCAGGCTTTCTTCCGTAAAGCGACTGGCCGAATGGATGCGCTGTTCGAAAATGGCGTCCAAGACCCGCGAATACAGATCACCCACCGAAGGGCGGACGGGCAGGGTAGCGAGCGTTTGTGGCGAGGCGTAGCTGTTCATGGCCAATCTCCAGTTCGAAGAGGTTTCAACTGCCGAGGTTGTCTTCCGGGATGTTCAGTTCGATGCCCATGCGCTGGCCCTCGCGCAAAATGTGCCGACGCATCTCGGCGCTGGCCTGGGCGCTGTTCTTGCTGCGGATCGCCCGCACCACCGCTTCGTTTTCTTCAAGGCGCTCTGCCAGATGCTCCGGGGAGTTGCGCAACACTTCGGCGCTTTGCTTGAGGGCATTGCTGGTTTGCTGGACCACGCTCTGGAAGATCGGGTTCGACGTCAGTGTGAACAGCTCTTCGTGGAACGCGATGTAGGCGCTTACGCCGGCTTCACTGTCGTTGGCCTCCAGGGCTTCGCGCATGTCCATCAAGGTCAGGCGCAGTTGCCCGACTTCCTTGCTGCTGATGGACTGCGCCACGAGGCCGACGATGAACGGTTCGAGGGTGTAACGCAGTTGCAGCACGTCTTCCAGGCTCGCTGCGGCCACCGCGCTTTCGTGGGACTGGCCATCGCTGAGACTGGCCTCGAGTACCACTACGCCTTTGCCCGGCATCGAGCGCACCAGGCCAAGGGTTTCCAGGACGATGACTGCCTCACGCAGGCTCGGGCGGCTGATACCCAGCTGTTCGGCCAGTTCACGTTGCCCCGGCAGCATTTCGCCGGAGCGCCACTGACCACGGGCCAGAGCGGCCCGAAGTTTTTCCACGACTGAAGTTACGACGGTTGACGAGGTAATCACTGTTCGCTCCATGAGCATCTAAAAGTGGTGAAAGTGTGCCGACCAAGGCGAGGCCGGCACACCGTTGATTCAGAATTCCTGCTGATGCGCCGGTGCGACCGGTTTACGCGGCTGGAAGGTATAACCCGCCTGGCCGGAAAGTACCTTGTTCGCCCGCTGCACATCGATGTCCTTTTCCCAGCGCGCGATGGCGACGGTCGCCACACAGTTACCGATCAGGTTGGTCAGCGCCCGGCCGATGCCCATGAACCAGTCCACGGCCAGCACCAGCACCAGACCCACCACCGGAATGGCCGGAATGGCTGTCAGGGTGGCCGCCAGGATCACCAGCGCCGAGCCCGGAATGCCGTGGGCACCTTTGGAGGTGATCAACGACACCAACAGAATCGTCAGCAGGTCGGTCATCGCCAGCGGCGTGCCGGTGGCATTGGCGATGAACACAATGGCCAGGGTCAGGTAGATCGAAAAACCGTCGAGGTTGAACGAGTAACCGGTAGGTATCACCAACCCGACCGTCGAACTGCCGATGCCCAGATGCTCAAGCTTGCGCATGATTTGTGGCAGCACGGCGTCGGACGAAGCGGTGCCCATGACGATCAACAGTTCTTCGCGCAGGTACTTGAGCAACGGCCACATCTTCAAGCCAGAGAGGCGCATCACCAGGCCGAGAATCAGGGCCACGAAGGCAGTACAGGTCAGGTAGAACAGGCCGACCAGGCTGCCCAGGTGTTGCAGCGAGTCCAGGCCATATTTGCTGGTGGTGAAGGCGATCGCGCCGAATACACCGATCGGTGCCAGGCGCACGATCATGCCCATGATGCGGAAAATCACGTGGCTGAGTTCATTGATCAGCCGGGAAATGCCCGACGCCGCCTCGCCCACCAGATTCAGCGCACTGCCGAACAGCACGGAGAACAGCAGGACCTGCAGGATGTTGTTATCGGCAAAGGCACCGATCACCGACGTCGGAATCAGGTCCATCAGGAACTGTGTGGTTGTGTGCATGTGCTGACCGCGCTGGGCAATGTCGCCCATATCGGCTGCGGAAAGCTGCTCCAGGTGAATGTTCGCACCGCTGCCGATACCGGTGCTGAAGGCGAATACCAGTCCGATCACCAGAGCGATGGTGGTCAGCACTTCAAAGTAGATCACCGATTTCAGACCGATTCGGCCGACCTTCTTCAGGTCGCCGGCACCGCTGATGCCACTGACCACTACGCAAAACACAATCAGGCCGATGAGCATTTTGATCAGCTTGATGAAACCGTCACCGAGTGGTTTGAGCTGAGCGGAGTATTCGGGAAGGGTCAGCCCGCAGACGATGCCGAGCACCAGTCCGAGAACCACTTGGAGGAAGATTGAACGCGAGCACCATCTGAGCATGGGAGGAATCCTGGTCGGTGTCCTGGCTGCCGTGCGCAGGGCGCATCGACTTCAGGACTTAATTATTGTGGTCTTACCGGTATGTCCAGTGCAGGCGCAGTCTAGGCGCTATTTTTGGGTGTTCGCAAGTAAAAATTAGAAAATTGGCATGACCGGTCTGACCAGTGGTGCTGGTCCTGTAGGAGCGAGCCTGCTCGCGATGGCTTCAATGACAATGCGTTGAACCAGCAAGCACGCGTTACCGTTGACGACCTTCGCGAGCAAGCTCGCTCCTACACAGGTGTTTCGCAGGCGAAAAAAAACCGGCCATCTCTGGCCGGTTTTTTTAACTGCGGTTTAGCGGGGCTGATTAAGCGCCGTACACCGGCAGTTTCTTGCAGATGGCCTTGACCTTCTCACGAACGGCGTCGATCACCGCTTCGTTGTTCAGGTCAGCCAGGATGTCGCAGATCCAGCCGGCCAATTCCTTGCACTCTGCTTCCTTGAAGCCGCGAGTGGTCACAGCCGGAGTACCGAAGCGCAGGCCGGAAGTGACGAACGGAGAGCGTGGGTCGTTTGGCACGGAGTTCTTGTTCACGGTGATGAACGCTTTGCCCAGAGCGGCGTCGGCGTCTTTACCGGAGATTTCCTGCTTGATCAGCGACAGCAGGAACAGGTGGTTCTGAGTACCGCCGGAAACCACGTCGAAGCCGCGTTCGATGAACACGCCGGCCATGGCCTGGGCGTTCTTCACCACTTGCTGCTGGTAAACCTTGAACTCAGGCTGCAGCGCTTCCTTGAAGCAGATCGCTTTAGCGGCGATCACGTGCTCCAGCGGGCCGCCCTGGGCGCCCGGGAATACGGCGGAGTTCAGTTTCTTCTCGATGTCGGCGTTGGCGCGAGCCAGGATCAGGCCGCCACGTGGACCGCGCAGGGTCTTGTGGGTGGTGGTGGTCACCACGTCAGCGAAAGGAACCGGGTTCGGGTAGACGCCAGCGGCGACCAGACCGGCCACGTGGGCCATGTCGACGAACAGGTAAGCGCCAACCTTGTCGGCGATTGCACGGAAGCGCGGGAAGTCGAGGATCTGCGAGTAGGCAGAGAAACCGGCCACGATCATTTTTGGCTTGTGCTCGACAGCCAGCCGCTCGACTTCGTCGTAGTCGATCAGGCCGTTGGCATCGATGCCGTACTGGATGGCGTTGTACAGCTTGCCGGAAGACGAAACGCTGGCACCGTGGGTCAGGTGACCACCGTGGGCCAGGCTCATGCCCAGGATGGTGTCGCCAGCAGACAGCAGGGCCAGGTAAACGGCGCTGTTGGCTTGCGAACCGGCGTGCGGCTGAACGTTGGCGTAGTCGGCACCGAACAGCTCTTTTGCTCGATCAATTGCAAGCTGCTCGACGATGTCGACGTACTCGCAACCGCCGTAGTAGCGCTTGCCCGGGTAACCTTCGGCGTACTTGTTGGTCAGTACCGAGCCTTGAGCTTCCATCACCGCTGGGCTGGTGTAGTTTTCCGAAGCGATCAGCTCGATGTGTTCTTCCTGGCGCTGAGCTTCTTGCTCCATGGCGGCAAAAAGGTCGGCGTCGTACTTGGCAATAGTCAAATCACGGCTGAACATGGCGGTCCTCAAGGATCGGGGGCGGAAAAGGGGGGCATTCTAACCCAATGGGTTTTAGATGGCATATGAAACGGCATCATGTCGCAGACAAGTGGTGTTCATGCGGGGATTAGCGGTGATCGTGCCGGCCCCATCGTCGGAACGCCGCCCGGAGCRAGCTYGCTCCGGGCGGCGTTCCGACGATGAGGCCAGTAGCCGCGCCGCAAATCTCAGTCGAACATGAACAGCGCATCATTGCTGAACTGCCCTTCGAACCGAGCCGCCGGCATCGGGCGACCGAACAGGTAACCCTGCACCTCGTCGCAACCGTGCTCCCTCAGGAAGTCCAGCTGCTCATGGGTTTCCACACCTTCGGCGATCACCGCCAGGTTCAGGCTGTGGGCCATGGCGATGATTGCCCGGGCGATCTGCGCATCCTGCTCACCCGACGGCAGGCCGTCGACGAAGGTGCGGTCGATCTTCAGTACGTCGATCGGGAACTGCTTGAGGTAGTTGAGCGATGAGTAACCGGTACCGAAATCGTCGACCGCAATGCTCAGGCCGAGGTTTTTCAGGCCATCGAGAATCTGCATCGCCTCGCTGACTTCGCGCATCAGGATACTTTCGGTCAGTTCCAGTTCCAGGCACGCCGGCGGCAGGCCGGTTTCCTTGAGGATGGTGGCGATTCGCGTGCCGAGCTGGCCATCGGAGAACTGCCGCGCCGAGATGTTCACCGACACCTTCGGCACCCGTACCCTGGCCTGATGCCAGGCCTTGAGTTGGCGGCAGGCTTCGCTGATCACCCAGTCGCCGACATCCACCACCAGCCCGAGCTCTTCGAGCACCGGAATGAAATCCCCCGGCGGCACCAGACCGCGGCGTGGATGGCGCCAGCGCAGTAGCGCCTCGGCACCGGTCAGGCGCTTGCCGTCACCGCTGAACTGCGGCTGGTAATACAGCACGAATTCGTTCTGTTCCAGGGCATGGCGCAAGTCGCTTTCCAGTTCCAGTCGCTCCAGGGCGCTGGCATTCATGTCCGCCTGATAGAACTGGAAGTTGTTCTTGCCGCGCTCCTTGGCGTGGTACATCGCCGTGTCGGCATTCTTCATCAGCTGGCTGAGTTCGTTGCCATCCTGCGGGCTCAGGGCGATGCCGATACTGGCCGTGACGAAGAATTCGCGGCCTTCGAGCACGAACGGTTTCACCAGGCTGGCGAGAATCTGCTCGGCCACATGAATCGCCCGGTTCAGGGCGATTTCACGGTTGGCTCGCGGTTGCAGGAGCAAGGTGAATTCATCACCGCCCATGCGCGCCACGGTGTCGTCATCGTCGACGCAACCGAGCAGGCGCGTGGCCATTTCCTTGAGCATGCGGTCGCCGGCAGCGTGGCCGAGGGAGTCGTTGATCGGCTTGAAGCGATCGAGATCGAGGAACATCAGCACCACCCACGACTTCTGCCGTTCGGCCGATTGCAACGCCGTGTGCAGGCGATCCTGGAACAGCGATCGGTTGGGCAGGTGTGTCAGGGCGTCGTAGTAGGCGAGGCGGTGAATCCGCTGCTCGCTGGCCTTGCGCTCGCTGATGTCGCTGAAGAAACATACATAGCTGGCCAAGTCGCCTTCGTCATCGAGTACGGCGGTGATCCCGACCCAGGCCGGGTAGTGCTCGCCATTGCGACGCTTGAGCCAGACTTCGCCTTCCCAGGTGCTGTGCTGGCCCAATTGCTTGAGTACGTAACGCAGGTGGGATTCCTGTTGCTCGTCGACGGTCAGCATGTTCGGCAACTGGTCGAGGACCTGCTCCACGGCATAGCCGCTGACACGGCTGAAGGCCTCGTTGGCCTGGACGATGTAGCCGGCCGGGTCGGTGATCAGGATCGCCGAGGTCGAGTGTTCGAATACCGTGGCAGCCATGCGCAAGTCTTTTTCCGCCCGGCGTTGCTGGCTGATGTCGCGGCCGACGCCGAGCACGCCTTCGAACGTACCCTGTTCGTCCCAGACCAATACCAGGCGCAGTTCGATCGGGATCTTGCGCCCGTCGGCCCGCAGGCAATCGAACAGGAACAGTTGGGTTTGCACCTGGCTGCGCAGCAGCGCCAGTTGGTCCGGCTGATCCAGCGCTTTGCTGACCCGGTCCATCAGGTGGTAGATGCCAGTCAGTTGTTGCGGGTTGGCGATGGTCGATTGCCAGCCGTTCTGGAAAATCCACTCGGCGTCGTAACCCAGCACCGCTTGCACCGAAGGGCTGACGTAATTGAGGTTGAGGCGGCTGTCGGTGGAGAAAATCACATCGCTGATGCTTTCGGCGAGCATCCGGTAGCGCTGCTCGCTGTCGCGCAGGGATTCACTGGCTTCGATCTGGTCGGTGATGTCCTTGGCAACGCCGATGATCCGCGTGACCTGGTCCTCCTTGTCCCGGGCCAGTGCCTGCTCGCGAATCTCGAAGCGTCGCCACTGGCCGTCCCGATGGCGGAAGCGCAACTGGCACTGCATCAACTGGCGATAACCGGCCTGGCGCTGGACCTGGCGGGAGCGATGGTAATAGTCGGCGTCTTCGGGATGCAGGAGGATTTCCCAGAAGTATTCGCCCATCTGGTGCAGCTCGGTGCGGTTGTAACCCAGGGTCTGGCCCAGATGATGGTTGCTGTAGATCATGCGCTGGCTGATCACATCCTGCACATACAGGTGATCCGGTACGGTGCGCACCACGTCCGACCAAAATCCTTCGCGCTCCTGCAGTGACAGTTCGATGAGCTTGCGGCTGGTGATGTCGGTGATGCTCAGGATCACCGCGTTATAGTCGTCCTGGGTTTGCGGCAGGCGCAGCACCAGCCATAGATGCTGGTCGCGACCGCTGGCATCCTGCAGTTTGATTTCCAGCTCGAGCTGTTGCTGCTGGTTGAGCATCGCGTCGAGCACCTGGTTGCCGATGGCGGTGCCGTCCTGCGGATGGCCGTCGATCAGCAGTTTCCAGGCTTTGTCGGCGCTATCGACATTAAGCAATTGCAGCGCGACCTGGTTGACCGCGGTGATCCGCAGTTCCTTGAGCAATTGCCGGCGTTGTTCCGGGATCGCCAGCCACGCGTGCAGTTGCTCGCTGCCCTGCAGTTGTGCCTTGTCGAAAAAGACCTTGAGCCCGGACATGTCGAGGACACACAAAGCCACGCCGGTGCCTTCGAAAATGTCCTGATAACGCCGGCGGCCTTCACTCAATTGGCGCTGACGCCGGCGCATGTTCAGCAAGGCGATGAACGGCAGCATGGAAAACGCCAGGCCCAGCAGACATTTGCCGATGAACGCCGGCAGCAGCTCTTCCAGCACGCGCTGGCGGTCGAACAAGCCGCGCAGTTGCCAATCGCTGCTGCTCAGCGGCACCGTCAGCACGCTGTTGGCGACATCGTCCTCGGTCAGCGTGCCCGGATTGACCGAGGGCAGCGCATCGTCGCGGCTGATGACCTGATGATTGATGCGGTTCTCCACCAGCCACATTGGGCGGCGGCCGGCCTCGCTTTGCTTGGTCAAGGACGAAAAAAAGCTGGGGGGCAGGCGCAAGACCCAATAGCCTCGGGAACTGCCGCTGGCCTGATGCAGCAATAAATGCACCACGGAACCGTCGGAGGCGTTGCTGAAGTAGTGCGTCTGGGCGTGGCTGCGGCGTACCAGTTCAGCCAGGTAGTCGCTGTCATCGCTGTCCGGAGCGCTGTCACTGATGACTCTTCCCGAGGGGCTGAGCAATGCCAGGCTGCGCAGATCAGGCAGCGACTGTTGCAGCTTGCGCAGCAGCGCCTGCAGCTCATCGGCGTCATGCGGTTGCTCGACGATCGGCAGCAGGTTGAGGGCGATCTGCGCGTTGAGCGCCATGTTCAGGCTGACCTGCGCGGCCAGATCGGCGGTGTAGTCGATGGTGTATTGACGCTGGTTTTTCTGGGTTTCGCGCAACTGATCGAGCAATTGCCAGAACAACAGGGCCAGCAGCAATAGTGCGAGTGTCGCCAAGGCGCCCTTCAAGGTCCCGCGCAGGGGGGAGCCGGGCGCTGTGGCCGGCTCACTGGAAGTCAGGGGCGGAGGGACATTGGACAAGCTGTAATCCTGCGGTTTGGCTGGACTGGCGCGACGTGCACTATAAGCCGGACGCCCGAAGGGCGGCTAGCATGCCTTGAGTTGTGGCGAAGTGCCAGCCCCTGCCCGTCGGCTGGACTGCCATCTGTCATTAAGGTAGCTTTGCCGGTTACGCGGGAGCGTTCCAGCTCCTAGACTCAGACTTTTTCAGCGTCGCCTCACGCAGGCGACGCGCACGGTCTGGCCGGGCATCGCCTGCGCTCCAATCATTCATCAGTCACTGACCCTAGGTTCTCCATGGCTCAATACGTATTCACCATGCATCGGCTGGGCAAAGTTGTTCCGCCGAAGCGGGAAATCCTGAAAAACATTTCTCTGTCTTTCTTCCCCGGCGCCAAGATCGGCGTGCTCGGCCTCAACGGTTCGGGTAAGTCCACGCTGCTGAAAATCATGGCCGGCGTCGACACCGAGTTCGAGGGCGAGGCCCGCCCAATGCCGGAGCTGAACATTGGCTACCTGCCGCAGGAACCACAACTGGATCCGACCAAGACCGTGCGTGAAGTGGTCGAGGAAGCGGTCAGCGTGATCAAGGACGCCCAGGCGCGCCTGGACGAGGTCTACGCGGCCTACGCCGATCCGGATGCCGACTTCGACAAACTGGCGGCTGAACAGGCCAAGCTCGAAGCGATCCTGCAAGCCAGCGACGGTCACAACCTGGAGCGCCAGCTGGAAGTCGCCGCCGACGCGTTGCGTCTGCCGGCCTGGGATGCCAAGGTCGAAGTTCTGTCCGGTGGTGAAAAGCGTCGTGTAGCCCTGTGCCGCCTGCTGCTGTCCGCCCCGGACATGCTGCTGCTCGACGAACCGACCAACCACCTGGACGCCGATTCCGTCGCCTGGCTTGAGCACTTCCTGCACGACTTCCCGGGTACCGTGGTAGCGATCACGCACGACCGTTACTTCCTGGACAACGTTGCCGGCTGGATTCTGGAACTGGACCGCGGCGCGGGCATTCCTTACGAGGGCAACTATTCGGGTTGGCTGGAAGCCAAGTCCGATCGTCTGGCTGCAGAATCCAAGCAGCAGTCGGCCCACGAAAAAGCCATGAAGGAAGAACTGGAGTGGGTGCGCAAAGGCGCCAAGGCCCGCCAGTCCAAATCCAAGGCCCGTCTGCAACGCTTCGAAGAAATGCAGTCGCAGGAATTCCAGAAGCGCAGCGAGACCAACGAGATCTACATCCCGGCCGGTCCGCGCCTGGGCGACAAGGTCATCGAATTCAAGAACGTCACCAAGGGCTACGGCGACCGCGTGCTGATCGACAACCTGTCGTTCTCCATGCCTAAAGGCGCCATCGTTGGTGTGATCGGCGGTAACGGTGCCGGTAAGTCGACCCTGTTCCGCATGCTGATGGGCAAGGAAACGCCGGATTCGGGCAGCATCGAAGTCGGTGAAACCGTGCAGCTTGCCTGTGTGGATCAGAGCCGCGAGGATCTGGACGGCAGCAAGACCGTGTTCCAGCAGATCTCCGACGGTTCCGACCAGATCCGCATCGGCAACTACGAGATCCCGTCGCGTACCTACGTCGGTCGCTTCAACTTCAAGGGCGGCGATCAGCAGAAGTTCGTCAAGGACCTGTCCGGTGGTGAGCGCGGTCGCTTGCACCTGGCCCTGACCCTGAAAGAGGGCGGCAACGTCCTGCTGCTCGACGAACCGTCCAACGACCTCGACGTCGAAACCCTGCGTTCCCTGGAAGAAGCCCTGCTGGACTTCCCGGGCGCCGCCATTGTGATCTCTCACGATCGGTGGTTCCTTGACCGCGTCGCGACGCACATCCTGGCGTACGAAGACGACTCGCAAGCGGTGTTCTTCGAAGGTAACTACAGCGAATACGAAGCCGATCGTAAAAAGCGTCTTGGCGAAGCAGCTGCCCAGCCGCATCGTGTACGGCACAAGAAACTGGCCTGATTTCGGGTTGGTTGCATAAGAGAGCGGAGCCTTCGGGCTCCGTTTTTTTGTGCGCCCAGCATGGGCGCAATCTTGCGGGTGAAAGTCCCGTCGTAAGCTGACCACAGCGAACGAAGTGAAGCGCAACTGCATGAGGGCGACCGAGTGTGGGGAGGAAGCGTGAATCGAAACCGCGAGCCGATGGACAAGAACCGGATATAAGGCGAAGCCGATCAGGGCGAGCGAGCAAAAGATCGCGAAGCTCTTGTGGTCAAGGAGAAGCTCTTGTGGTCAAGGA